>JBASCV010000147.1:0-24897 GCA_049651825.1 Bacteroidia bacterium | reverse complement strand
TCAAGGGTGTCTTGCACAATAGCATCAATGCCATTTAGTTGCTTTATACCGCTACCCCTTAACCGAAGATTATGAAATTCGGTAACACTGGTACCTGTAATGTTCTGATTTCCACCATTTAAATAAACTGTAATATCACTGTTGCTGTTTGACATGGCAGCATTTGTAAAAGCAGCATTTCCTGCCGAATTATTCCAATCGCCTGTTACGTACAACTGGCCGCTATTACTAAACCTACCCGCAATTCCGTTCGCATCCATTTGGTTAGTAACCCCTCCATTGGCAAATATTGTATCATTAACACTAAATATTAAACCGCCATTATTAACCATTACCTGTGCGCACAGTTTTTTATACATCCCCATAAAGGGAAGTATAAAAAATATAGAAAACAGAATAACGGCTATTTTTTTCATAATTTAAACCTGTATTGATTCGCTTAAATCAAGCTAAAGGTAAATACAAAGATGCAAAATTTAAAACAATATTCCCATTTTATTTAACATTTTTAAGCAAGATGCAAACTACTAAAAATGAGGCAATTAACCAAAACAAAAGTTGATAAGTTAATTTGTATACGAAAACGAGGTGCACTTAGTTACAAATCAGAAAGCTACAAAGCTGATTTTGTGAATAATAGAAACTGTAAAAGAGTAAAAAACAGCCTTACAACATAATACCTTTTAAAAATAAAATAGAGAATGAGAAGTAAATAATTAAGCCTGTAACATCAACTAAAGTAGCAACAAAAGGGGCAGATGAAACTGCAGGATCTAAGCCTAATCTTTTAAGAGCAAGAGGGAATAAAGAACCCATTAAGGTACCCCACACTACAACTCCTAAAAGCGAAAAACCAACTACCAAACCAATCAAATAAGCATTAGGACCATAACTACCGACAAAATACGACCAAACTACAATTCTTAAGAAACCAATAACACCCAAAATACAACCTATAACGAAACCTGTAAAAAACTCTTTTTTTACAATTTCCCACCAATTGCGAATAGAAATCTCACCGAGAGCCAACGCCCTGATAATCAAGGTTGAAGCTTGCGAACCACTATTTCCTCCGCTAGAGATGATGAGTGGAATAAAAAGGGCTAAAATTACAGCCTTTTCAATTTGCCCTTCAAAAAAACTCATTACGCTGGCCGTAAGCGTTTCGCCCACAAAAAGTAAAACTAGCCACCCAGCTCTTTTTTTAATCATTTGCAAAAATGAGGTACTCATGTAGGGCTCTTCCAAGGCTTCCATTGCAGCCATTCGTTGAACATCCTCCGTTTCTTCCTCCCTTCTATAATCTACAACATCATCTATTGTAATAACACCAACCAATCGGCCCAAAGCATTAACAACAGGGATAGCAACAAGATTGTATTTATCCATTACATTGGCCACTTCTTCAGAAGGCGTATTTGCTTTTATAGAAATAACTTTAGCATCGTATATATCAGCCACAATGGAGCGAACAGGCGAAACGATTAGCTTTTTAAGTGGCAACAATCCTATTAATTTTTCATCATCATCAACCACATAAATGGCATAAATTTCTTCCATATCATGTGCTTGTTCTCTTATTTCGCGCACGCACTCTAAGGCTTTACTATTTATATGAACACGCACAAACTCCTTCCGCATCAGGCCACCTGCGGTATTTTCATCGTAATTTAACAGATCAACAATATCATTTGCTTGATCGGCATCCTCCATGTGCGAAAGCACCTCATCTTGCATTTCATCAGGCAATTCAGCAATTACATCCGCTGCATCGTCCGAATCCATATTATCAATAAACTGTTCGGCAATCTCTTTAGAAGTATAGGAGGAAAGTATGTGCTCTCGAACATCATCGGTCAACTCAACCATTACATCGGCAGCAATTTGTTCGTCAAGCAGCTTATAAGCATAAAGCGCCTGCTCAGCATCTAACTCATTAAGTATCTCTGCAATATCAGGCGGATAAAGCTTATTGAGTGTTTCGGCAACAAAAGCGCTATTTTGATTAGTAATAGCGACTCTTAAATCCGATATAAAAACATCTGTTAATTCAAATTGCATAATGTACTGATGTATTATGTCTGCAAAGGTAGTATTTAATTAGTTAGATATAAAAGCTTAACGTTTATTTAAAACAGGACTTTTACTACTTTATAACTATTGATTTAATTAAGCATGAAACGAGTTCAATTAATTATTCTTATTTTTATGCACGTTTAAAAGAGTATATGAAACTATTTTATCATTTCGGAAACTACTTAATACTAATGAAACGAACTTTCGGTAAACCCGAAAAGTTTTCTGTTTATATGGGTCGAATTTTCGAAGAGATGAACATTTTGGGTATAGGTTCGCTGGGAATTGTTGCCATTATTTCAATATTTATGGGAGCGGTAATTACCATACAATCGGCTTTCAACTTTGAAAGCCCGCTTATACCGATATACGCAGTTGGCGTTGCTGTTAGAGACTCAATGATATTAGAGTTTTCGCCAGCAATTATTAGTTTGATATTGGCCGGAAAAGTTGGTTCTAGCATAGCTTCAGAAATTGGTACCATGCGAGTAACTGAACAAATAGATGCTATTGAAATAATGGGTATAAACTCTGCTGGTTATTTAATACTTCCTAAAATTATTGCATCGGTATTATTCAGTCCGGTTTTGATTATTTTTTCAATGTTTTTAGGTATTTTGGGAGGCTATGTATTTGGTGTTATAACAGGCGTTGTTACCGATTATGAGTTTGTTTATGGTATAACCTATGCTTTTAGACCCTATAATGTTTTTTATGCTTTAATAAAAGCTGCGGTTTTTGCGTTTATAATTGCCTCGGTACCCGCTTATCATGGTTATTATACCAACGGAGGGTCTTTTGAAGTGGGGCGTTCAAGTACAAAAGGAGTAGTTTACAGTAGCATACTTATATTGGCATTTGATTTAATATTAACTCAATTATTGTTGGTTTGATAGAAATTAAAAACATACACAAATCGTTTGGTGAGCGCGAAATTCTTAACGATGTTAGTTTTACGTTTGAAAGCGGCAAAACCAACGTTATTATTGGGCAGAGTGGCTCAGGCAAAACCGTACTTATAAAATGTATGGTAGGGCTGAATGATATCAACTCGGGTGCAGTTTTGTATGATAACAGAAGTTTTTTTGATTTAGACTTTAAACAGAAAAAAGAAATACGCAAAGAGATTGGAATGCTTTTTCAGGGCGGTGCGTTGTTCGACTCTAAAACGGTTGAAGAAAATGTTGTTTTCCCACTTTCTATGTTTACAGATTTAAGCGAATCAGAAAAACGCGACAGAGCAAATTTTTGTTTACAACGCGTGAATCTTCCCAATGCAAGCAAACTTTTTCCATCAGAACTTAGTGGTGGCATGAAAAAACGAGTTGCTATTGCAAGGGCTATTGCTGTACAACCTAAATATCTGTACTGTGATGAACCAAACTCGGGACTTGACCCCAAAACATCAATTGTAATTGACAACCTTATTCAAGAAATTACCGAAGAATATAATATCACCACCATATTAATTACACACGATATGAACTCAGTATTAGAGATTGGAGATAATATTATATTTATACATCAAGGCAAAAAATGGTGGTCGGGCAATCATTCAGATATATTAAAAGCTGAAAATGAAGAGTTAGAAAATTTTGTTTATGCAACAAAATTTATGAAAACATTAAAATCAAAATTTTAATCAGCATTGCCACCTACTAAAGTTACTATTCCCTTATAATTATACTTTCGTTTTTTAAAATCTTTTATTTCTATTGAATATACGTAAGTATCTTGTTTTGCCAATACTTTTCCATTATTTATTGTTCCATCCCAAGGTTTTTTAATATCGTCTGTGTAATATACAAGTACACCCCAGCGGTCGAATATTGACATCGCAAACTCTGTTACAAAATTACCAACACCTATAAAAGAATCATTTACGCCATCGTTATTAGGCGAAAAAGCATTAGGCACGTAAAAAGTAAATGATGGTTCTATTACAACATTTTGAACGGCTGTATCAAAACATTGATATTGATTATAAACCACTAAATTAATCAAAAATGTTCCTGTATCGGCATATTGATATGAAGGCACAATCAATGTATACAAACTATCAGTAGTTTCACCAAAATTCCATACAGCAAAATCAGCACCAACCGATTGATTAACAAATGAAACAACAGGATTAGTAACAGGCGTTTGCAATGGGTCGGCTATAAATGTGGCCTGTGGCTTAGGATACACTTGGATATAATTATTTTTTGTTAGCGTTGTTACGCACCCACTATCAGAAGTGGCAGTTAAACTAACTGTATAAGCTTGTATATCAGTAGCGGAAGTATTAACAAAGCAATGTTGCGCATTACTAGTTAGGACTGAATCGCCATCACCAAAATGCCACAACCAATTAACAATATTAGCAGGCGATAAAATGGTTGACTGGTCTTGAAAAGAAACACACAAAGGGAAACACCCCGCAGTATCTATAGCAGAAAAAGCAACACTAGGATTAGGATTTACAACAAGCGTTTTAAGCGCTGAATCGGCACAACCAAAATCAGATACAGCAGTTAATTGCACGTTATAAACGCCTGATTGTGGGTATGAATGAGTTGCATTCATGGTAGTTAATCCAGGCGAATTGTCGGCAAAATTCCATTGCCAACTGGAAATAACACCTGGTGTTTGAATTTCGGAAAAATTGGTAAAGGTTGCTATATTACCTGCGCATATGTTATCCAAGTTAAATAGTACCAAAGGACGAGGATAAACTGTAACAGTTTGTGACAATGTATCTATACAACCTTTATTTGTAGTAGATACAAAGGCTACATTATACTGACCTGCCTGCGTATATGCGTGTGAAACATTTTGAAGCGTGGCTGAACTAGTGTTATCACCAAAGGTCCAATTCCACTGAGCAATGGATGAATTTACAACAGTTGAAGCATCAGTAAACAAAATAGAATCGTTTACACAATTGTTTGAAAATTGAAAATCGGCTATTGGCAAACAATTTACTTTTGCAATAACAGCAGTAGAATCAATACAACCATCTATGGTGGTAGCAGTTAATACCACATTAAAAGAATCGCAAATTGTATATTTATGTAATGTGTTTTGTTGTGAAGAAAAAGCACCATCGCCATACTTCCAATTCCACGATACAATATTTCCAGTACTTAACAGTGTAAAGGCTGTTGAATCATTTAAACAAACCTCGTTGGCAGTCAGTTGTAAACTTGGCAATGCATTAACAATTACATTTATAGTAGCCGAATCGGAACAACCAAAACTATTTGTACCAACCACTTCGTACATGTCATTTGTTAACGGACTAACACTTATTTGAGCATTTACAGTATTGGATGGCTTCCACAGATACGAGTCGGCCCCAGACGCCACAAGCAGTGTGCTATCGCCTATGCAAATGGAAGTATCGGCAGTGATGGCTATTGGTGGTGAGGGATTTACCGTAATTGTAATACTATCGGTATCAGAACAGCCATTAGAATCGGAACCTGTAACATAATAGGTTGTGGTAACAGAAGGTGTAGCAATAACAACCGGACCCGAAGTAACATCAAGCCCCTGAGCAGGACTCCATGAATAGGTAGTTGCACCAGAAGCATATAATGTATCAGGTGTACCAGCACATAACACAGGTGGTGTTAATGCCTGACAGTTGGTATCTAGCACCCCAAAAGCCAAGTTACAATAGGTTTCGCTTTGCAAATAATCGAACGAAATACAGGTATGAATTCCGGGAAATTTAACAATCGTATACCCTTCTGTACCAATAAAAGCATTTGAATTAGGGTAACTCATGCCACTACCCTGCCATATTACCTGATAAGGCTGAGAGGTATTTACTTGAACTGAATTATTAGGATTTCCAATACTGGATAATGCTATTTGAGGGTTAACAACAGGGGAGCTAAAACAAAATGTAAACAAACCAGCCAAATCATTTCGAATAGCAGTAGAACTGCCTGGCACAGTATATTGTGAAGGAAATATGCCCCCGTTATACATTACTCCGGTAGTAGATAATCCACCACTTGGTTTAGAAACAGTAACAGAAAGATTGGAAGATATTATTCCAACCCCAGTGGTTGAATTTACAGAACTCCATGTTGCCCAATTGAGTTTAGTTGAATCGCAAAGTGGATTTAAGCCCGAGTTTACGTTTACATTTAACTGGGCATTAGCTACATTTACAGTAACGGTGTTTGTACCAACACAACCCTGCGCATCCGTTCCAGCAACAGTATAAGTGATAGTTGATGTAGGAGTAGCAACTACGGTGTCATTTGTAGTTGTATTCAACCCTGTTGCAGGCGACCAAGAATAAGAGTTAGCTCCACTAGCTTCTATTTGTTGAGAAAAGCCTCCACAAATAGAAGGTGCTTGAGGAGTTACAGCAATAACGGGTAATGGATTAACTGCAACCGTTACAGAATTTGTTCCCTGCCCACAAGTTGTACATGGCAAAGTGCCCTCTGTACAAGATGGCCCTTGAGTTGTTGTAACTGAATAATTACCCGCTGTATTTACCGTAATACTCTGGGTAGTTTCGCCAGTGCTCCATAAATAGGAGTATGCAGTACTCGCTGTAAGTACAACCGACTCTCCTTGACAAATAGTAAGCGGACCACTAGCGCTAATAGTTGGAATTTGTGGTGTTGACAATGTATAAACACCAAATTCGCGAATAGCAATCCAAGAAGGAGAAGTAATGGAATTTATTCTAACACCACGTACGTTGGTTAAAGGCGAAGAGCTGTAACATCTTTCTATTAATTGACCCGTAATATAAAACCCTGTAGCAACGTCAACCACATTCCAAGTAACCATATCAGGTGATGTAAGTATTTCATGATTAACGTTTCCGTTCGGAGTCATCTCAAACATAATATTTATGTTGTTGATGGTATAAAGCGCCCCTAAGTCAACTTGGATGTACTGAGTGGCAAAATTACCAGCATTCCAAATTGCACTACAATCGCCATCAACAGCATTTTGAGCTGGATTTGAGCCTAATTCGGCACTAGCAGTAACAGGTTTACCAAGTGCCACATTATCGCACTGAGCAAAGGTGCTAGCAACTTGAAAGCACAATAGTAAAACAAATAAACATCTTATAGAAACACTATTTTTCATAAATAAACACCACTGCTTATTAGACAATTAATTGGCTAAATAAGTTGCATACAAAGTTAAAAATACAAAAAAATTAGTTGTTTGTTTTCTTTTTTAAAACAATACTCTATATTTGTTAGAGTGTGTTGCTATTATTGAATAGCCTATCAAGAATGCTTATGATTTAATTAAAACAACTTATCTATGAAAAAAACGATACTTCTTTTTTTAGTTATACTAATTAATAGCTTTTCGAGTGTCTATTCTCAAAACTGGAAATGGTCGAAAGCTGCAGGTGGAGATCAAAAAATAGAATCGTATGCTATTGCAATAGATAGTGCAGGCAATAGCTATATTACAGGATGGTTTGAAGATTCATTGCATTTCGGAACAACAACATTAGTTACAAGTATTGCTGGAAACAGTTTTGCTAGTGATATTTTCATAGCCAAATACGACAAGAATGGAAACTTCATTTGGGCTAAAAAAGCTGGTGGTACTAATTATGATTATGCAAATGGAATAGCAACAGATAAAAACGGGAACATCTATTTAACAGGATTGTTTATAGGAACTGCAACATTTGGCACCTTAAGTATTACAAGTACCACAAATGATTATGATGTATTTATTGCCAAATACGACTCAAATGGAAATGCACTGTGGGTTCAAAAAGGTGGTGGAAATGTTTGGGATGTTGGAAGTGGAATAGCTGTTGATAATCAAAACAACTGTTATATAGTAGGAGCTTATAGAAACACTGCAACGTTTGGAACTACAACATTTACAAGCGCAGGAAGCTATGACATTTTTGTAGCAAAATATGATACGAATGGAAGTTTTCTATGGGCAAAAAGTGCTGGCGGTACTGGTGATGATAGAGGTCATGGAATTTGTGTTGACCACATAGGAAACTGCTACATAACGGGCTACTTTAAAAGCACCATGACGGTTTCAACAAATACACTTACACCAATTGGCGATGCAGATATTTTTTTAGCAAAATACAATAGCGCAGGTGTAGCACAATGGGGAAAGGGTTTTGGCGGATTACTCGCTGATGAGGGGCTTTCGGTTAAAGTAAGCAATAGTGGAAATTTGTATGTAACAGGATATTATACTGACGCTGCAACATTTGATACAACAGTAGTTAATGGCTATGGCAATGCGGATGCTTTTGTTGGAAAGTATGATTACAAAGGTGATTTAATTTGGATAAAAAAATATGGAGGAACTCAAAATGATAAAGGATACGGTATTAGCTTAGATACATTTAACAATGTATACGTTACTGGGTCGTTTTGGGGGACAGGCAATTTTGACACAATTACAACTGCTAGCTTTAATCAAGATGATATATTTGTGGCAGGCATAAACGACAATGCTGAAACAAAATGGGTGCTAAAAGGTGGTGGACTAAACATGGATGTTGGAAGAGGAATTGCTGCTAGTCCTTACGGTTATTGCTATGTAACTGGTTATTTTAGTTCTGATGCCTATTTTGGTGACCTTACAATTTCTGGACCAATGCCCGAAAACGATTTATTTGTTGCAAAAATTGATAGTACATTTATCTATGACGGAATTCCATTGGTAGATACTATTCCAACAGATACAGTTCCAAATAGTATTGCAATAAATAGCATGTCGAAAAATGAATTAAAGGTTTTAGTTTACCCTAATCCGTTTCAAACATCGGCAACAATTGCTATTGAGCATACAACAACAAAGCAAACAATAGAAATTTTCGACATCATTGGAAACAATGTAACATCAAATTTTAGCATTACTGAAAAAAGCAGCAATAACAACAATGCTCTATTGGAGATAAAAGAAAAAGAGGCAAAAGCAGGAATTTATTTCTTAAAAGTAAAAAACGAAACAAGTGAAAAAATATCACGTTTGGTATTGATGAAATAGCTTTTAAAAGCCCTTTCACAGTATTCGAGAGGCTCAGACTGACTACGCGCGGTTTGTATTAGAGCCTCTCGAAAACATATGTAAAACATTTCAAAAACCTGCCCCACAGTCTTCGACAGGCTCAGACTGACTGCGCACAGTTTGTATTGAGCGTTACATTAAAAGAGCAATGCCCTTTTAACGCTTACAAACACCTTTGTATGGGCAGTATTCGCAACTATCAAGCTTTGGCGTTTGAACAAAATGAAGTTGGGGATTAAAAATATCGGCAAGTAATTTTTGTAATTGCTTTTCAAACGCTATAAGTGTAGCTTGATTTAAAATTTCATTGTTATTTATTTTTACATTTTTTAAACCATCGCTTAATTTTCTGAATGTAATAATCCCCGATACCATATTATCGGTAATAGTACTATTCATTTTTTGATACAAGTAAGCGTAAATGAGTAACTGAAAGCTTTTTGCTAGCTCGGCCTCGCTTCTTATTTCGTCCCAATCATCAAACTGAAGTTCTTTATCATTGGCTACACCCGTTTTATAATCAATAATTCGGAGTAAGCTACCTAAGGAATCTATTCTATCGGCCTTACCTATTAATTTTACGGTATCATTTCCAACGGCAATATCAGCTTGCAATGGTAGCTCCAAGGCTTTAATGATAAGCGGTTGTGATTTTTTTTCGGCATCAGCAATTGCTTTTATTTCTACATCCAAAAAGTTGTAAATAAACTTCATTGCCATTTTAACGGTTAATAAATTTTTGCCATAATTTATTTCGGATTTACTGTATTGTTTTTCAAAAGCTGACACCGTAAGACTTTCAACACTTTTCTTAAATTCTTCTACTTGTGCTGCGTTTATTTTTTTCCCAACAAATGGTTGATATAAGGTTTCCAACACTTCGTGTACTGCATTACCCAACACATCCGCACCAATGGTTTCCTCCACCTCATCAATAGGCTTTATACCGGCAACGGCATGAAAATAAAACTGCAAGGAACAATTGCGGTATTTATTCAACAAAGAAGGCGACAAACCATATTCAGCAAGCTGCTTTAAGCGATTGATTATTGTTTCGGTTTTCTCTATTTCGATATGATTGGCATTGGCATTTAACTCTAAGGGGATGTTTACAATTTTTTCTTGAACGCATGCATTTTTATTTACACGAGGCAATTCGTAAGCCAGCTGCGTTAAAAACCTACTCTTTTCTCCTCCACCAACAACACCCGTTTCAGTATTGTATATCAAATAAATATTTTGGGCACGTTGAAGCAAGCGATAAAAGTGATAAGCAAAAATTGCATCTTTATCGGCATAGGTTGGTAAGCCAAAATATTTTTTTAGTTCGTGCGGAATGAATGAATTGACAGACTTTCCAGAAGGTAACACATCTTCATTGCATGAAAGCAAAATCAAATTTTCAAAATCAAGTGTACGTGTTTCTAACATCCCCATTACTTGAAGCCCCATTAATGGCTCACCATAAAAGGGCAATGTTGTTGCTCGTACAATTTGTTTAAATATAGATTGAAATGTTTTTAAATCATTAATAGTATTGGGATATTCGAGCATTAATGCCTCGATGCGTTTTATAATTTTTGTAAATGCAAACAGGTACTCCAATTCCAAATTGGTGGTATTACCTGATTCGCTACTTTGTTTTGCAATAATTGCATTTTTCAACGTGTCTATAACATAATAAACACAAGCAATGGCATCAACAGGTGCGTGCCAATGTGTTAAAATTGGTTTAAGCAAAGCATATACTTCGGGCTGCTTTTCAGAAATAATATTTTGGATGGTAGTGTGTGCTGCAAACACAATATTTTTTTCCTGCAATTCGCTGGTTAACTGCTTTAATGAATCGGCACGGTTGTTATTAGATACTAAAAGCGAACAATACGGATGATTCAACAGTTTCAATAAATCTTTGTAATAAAAGCTGTACTTCGCATTACCGTTACTCAATTTTATTGCATTTAAATGCAAGTCTATAACCAAATCAAAAAAGCCTGAAGCGGGTGTATTTTTCAATGGGTACCCCATTGTAACATTTATATCGCTTAAATTTTCGGGCAAGGAGTGTAAAACAGGAAACAATAAATTTTCATCGGCAAGTACTAAAGCGGTGTTTTCAAGGCTGTTGTTTTCTTTTTGAAAATCGGCTACTAAATCGCCAGCCAGCTTGGCTTGTGCCACATTTTTAGCCGCTCCAATGATTGTAATTTTTTTATTTTCTTGAGCCAACAAATTATCGTCAAACACAAGTGTTGAAGCAGCGTACTTTTGATTTTTTTTATTACTAAAATATTTACGAATAAATTTACCTGCTTCTTGTCGGTTATCGGTTGCATAGTAAGCATCTGTATCCCAAATAATTTCGGCCTTTTGAGCAAACAACAAAGCTTCAATAATTTGCTCTTCGGCTTTGTTGAGTGCATTAAAACCTGCAAAAATTATTTTCTTCCAAGGGTGTTGATTTACTTTTTCTACCGTATTTTCAGCAACAGCCTTATATGCTAATCCTTGGTAAGCTATTTTTTTATCAAGCATTCGCTGATTAAAATTGGTATAATAAGCCCCTAACGATTTCCAAAAAGAAAGGTATTTTTTTTGAAACTCAGTAAGCTCCTCTTCGTTATTTAAACTCCAGGTTTCGAGTTCCTTGATGTTTTTTAAATTGCCAAACAGGGCTGTAGCGTTTATCAAATAGCGGTCGATATCGTTGATATCACTCAATAATATTTGCCCCCACTTCATAAACTCCTCAAACGATTCGATATCCTCTCCACTCACTTGCTTTACGGTTTCGTAAAGTTCAAACATCAAGGTAGTAGAATCGGCTATTTCAAAGCCCGACAAAAGAGCCACAAAATCTTCGGTAGCAAGTATTTCAGGACTCCAAAAGGTTTTGTTTAACTGCTTTGAAAAATGCGTTTTTAAAAACAAACCTGCTCTACGATTGGGCAACACAATGCACAAATCGCTAATATCATCGCCATACTTGGTGCATAAGTGCTTTACTGTTTTTTCGAGAAAGGATTCCATTGAGCTAAATTAAGCAAATATAATTGCTTGTGGAATAAGTGGTGAAATTAGCGAACAGACTCTAAATCTTCCCCATCATTGCTTCAGCAACAATAAGGTCGTGAGGAGTAGTGATTTTAATATTCTCGCGATTGCCTTCCACAAGGTTTATTTTTTCACCTGTAGCTTCGAGCACGCTGGCATCGTCAGTAAATGAAGGCTGGTAGTTTTGGAGAAATGCTTTTTTAATCAAATCGGATTGAAAACATTGTGGGGTTTGCACCAACACATAATCACTACGGTTTACCGCTTTATTATCTACACCAATAACTTTACGCATGGATTCGGCAATGGTTATTGCAGGACTTGCATTGCCCATTTTTTGTGCTGTTTCAAACGCTTTTTGTATGGTTTGAACACTTACCAATGGGCGAGCTGCATCGTGAATACCAACAACACAATTATTTTGCACAAGCGTTAAACCATTTTTTACAGAATGGAAACGAGTTTCGCCTCCATCAATTAATTGAACAGGAATTGAAAAATTATGTTTATTACAAAGCTCTATCCATTGCTCTTTATAGGTATTAGCCAACACAACAATAATTTGAATGGACGGAATAGCCTGCACAAATTTTTGTATGGTGTGCATTAAAATTGGCTTACTGTTCAATTCAATAAATTGCTTTGGAATATCGCTATTCATACGAGTTCCACTACCACCTGCAACAATAATACAGTATTGATTTAACATCATGTAGAATAAAAACAAGAGGCTGTATCAAAAGTCGTTTTTTTCAAAATTTCATCTTAAATAAAGCAAAACCACATTGTTAATCAACAAAATAGATTTCTCGACTTCGCTCGAGATGACTCAAATGAAAACTTTTGATACAGCCTCTTATTTACTTAAAATTATAATATCAGCATTGCATCGCCATAGGTATAGAAGCGGTATTTTTCTTTAATTGCTTCTTTATAGGCTTTATGCATCAGTTCATGTCCGCCAAAAGCACACACCATCATAAACAAGGTTGATTCTGGTGTATGAAAATTAGTAATCATAGAGTTGGCTACACTAAAATCGTATGGAGGGAAAATAAATTTATTTGTCCATCCATCGTACGGTTTTAAGTATCCATCAGTACTTACCGATGTTTCTACAGCACGCATTGCAGTTGTACCAACTACGCACACTTTCTTTTTAGCTTCACGCGCTTTATTTACAACGGAACAGGCTTTTTCATTAATAATTACCTGCTCTGAATCCATTTTATGCTTTGTTAAATCCTCCACCTCAACCGTACGGAATGTTCCTAAACCAATGTGCAGGGTAATGTTAGCAAAATTAACACCTTTCAACTCAAGGCGTTTCAATAACTCACGGCTAAAATGTAAACCCGCTGTTGGAGCGGCCACAGCTCCTTCGTTTGCAGCATATACTGTTTGGTAACGTTCTCTATCCTCTTCAGTTGGGGCACGCTTAATGTATTTTGGAAGTGGTGTTTCGCCCATATCTTTTAAGGTTTTACGAAACTCTTCGTACGAACCATCAAACAAAAAGCGTAATGTACGACCTCTAGATGTTGTATTGTCAATTACTTCAGCAACCAACGTATCGTCATCACCAAAATATAGTTTATTACCAATACGAATTTTACGTGCAGGGTCAACCAATACATCCCACAAACGGCTTTCGGCATTTAATTCGCGTAACAAAAACACTTCAATTTTAGCGCCTGTTTTTTCTTTATTACCATACATACGTGCAGGAAACACTTTTGTATCGTTTAAAATCATACAGTCGCCATCATTAAAATAACCAAGCACATCTTTAAAAAGTTTGTGTTCGATTTTTCCAGTTTTGCGGTTTACAACCATTAATCGTGCTTCGTCACGCGATTTAGCAGGAGTTTCTGCAATTAATTCTTTTGGTAGATTGAATTTAAATTGTGATAATTTCATAAATCTTACGGGATTTTAATTGTTAAATTAAAAATTAAGGGTACAAAATTAACATTATAAGAGGGAGAAATCAACAATAATGCAATTTATATTAGCGCCTCTATTACAAAATACTAATAATCAGCACATTAAACAAGGGAGTTATTTAAGTAATTGAGCTTCAAAACCTTCAATAGTAAGTGCATTGGATACGCTAAATTGTCCGATACGCGTTCTTCTTAAAGCGATTAAATGTCCGCCACTACCGACTGCTTCGGCAAAATCCCTAACCAACGAACGAATATAAGTGCCTTTGCTACATACTACCCTAAAATCAACTTCGGGAAGTGCTATGCGGGTTATTTCAAATTCGTGAATGGTTATTTCGCGCGATTTTATTTCGGCTGTTTGGCCTGCACGCGCAATATCATACGCTCTTTGCCCATCAATTTTAATGGCCGAAAATAATGGTGGCGTTTGCTGAATTTTACCAGTAAATTTTTTAGCTGTTTCGTAAATAAGCTCGTTAGTAATGTGTGCTGTTGGATAATGCTTATCAATGGGATGTTCTAAATCGTAACAAGGGGTAGTAGCACCAATATAAAACGTTCCTGTGTATTCTTTTTCCTGAGCTTGGTATTGCGCTATATTTTTGGTTTGTTTGCCTGTACAAATAATCAAAACACCTGTTGCTAGGGGGTCGAGTGTGCCTGCGTGACCAATTTTTAGATTTGGGATTTTAGTTTTTAGTTTGTAGTTTGTAGTTTGTAGTCCGAAGTCCGAAGTTTGAGTTTGAGTTTGGGAGTTTAGGATTCCGGCTTCCGACTTCTGATTCCCTAATGCCGACTCCTGACTTCCGACTTTTACCGAATTACGCTCCCATGTTTTAATGATATATTTAATTTTATTAACTACCTGAAAGGATGTCCAGGTAAGGGGTTTATCAATAACCAACACCTCTCCTACCCTAAAATCAAAGCTTTTCATTAAACAATGCTCAAGTTATATCCGGCAAAATAGAGCGCCAAAATAATTAAACCAACTGCTATACGGTAGTAGCCAAACAGCTTAAAGCCATGCTTGGTGAGAAAACCAATAAATGATTTGATAGCAATTAAGGCTACAATAAACGCAACAACATTGCCAACTATTAAAACATTGATTTGACTCGCATCCAACACAATGCCTTCTTTATAATAATCATAGCCTTTTTTTGCTGTTGCAGCAAACATAGTTGGTACTGCTAAAAAGAATGAGAATTCTGCTGCCGCTTTACGCGTTAAGCCTTGCGTTAAACCACCAATAATGGTAGCAGCAGAGCGTGAAACACCCGGAATCATTGCTACAACCTGAAAAAGCCCAATTTTGAGTGCCGAAGGATAGTTGGGTGCCTCATCCAACTTATTTTCATCATTAAATAACTTATCAATAAACAAAAACAAAATGCCACCTAAAAGTAATGTAATACCTACTACTAAAACATTCTCAAGTAGGGCATCTATATAATCGTTAAACAACACACCAAATACAGCAGCTGGGATGAAAGCAACAAAAAGCTTGAAATAAAACTCAAATGATTTAAAAAAACGAGACCAATACAGCACTATTACCGAAACAATTGCCCCCAACTGAATAGCTACTGTAAATAATTTTGTAAATGGCAAATGTGCAATACCCATTACCGATGAGCCTAAAATCATGTGCCCTGTAGAGGAAACTGGCAAAAACTCGGTTAAACCTTCAATAATGGCTAAAATAATGGCCTGGATGTAAGACATATTAGACATGGGATTTGAGACATGAGATTTGAGACCACTTACTTATAAGAATATGATTTCTCATATCTCAAGTCTCACATCTAAAATCTAAAAAAATTATTCTGTTTTTGATTTTTTCATAATTGCAACCAATACCACCATAAAGCCCAGCAAGATTACAATTGGCGCAACAGTTATTCTGCGTGTACTAAAAATTTCATCGGCATGAAATTGATTAGGATCGTCAGAACCACCACCAATCATTAAAACATAACCCAATACAACAAGTATAACGCCAACAATCAGAATACTATAGTTTTGCTTACCAAAAACAAAACCGTTTTTTTTAATCTCTTTGCTCATTTTTTAAATTTTATTCGTACAAATGTAATAAAATAATGTAAAAAAGACTACCTGATTATTTCAAGTAGTCTTTTTAAAATTCGTAAGCGAGAGTACTACAAAGTGCCTCTTTTTGCTTGTTCTAACTCAATGGATTCAAAAAGAGCTTTAAAATTGCCTTTGCCAAATGAAGTGGCACCCTTACGCTGAATTATTTCATAAAACAGGGTTGGACGATCTTCTACGGGTTTAGTAAAAATTTGCAACATATAGCCTTCATCATCTCTATCAACCAAAATACCAAGCTTTGCCAAGTCTGCTATATTTTCATCAATTTTGCCAACACGTTTTTGTAACTCATCGTAGTAGGTTGTAGGAATTGTTAAAAATTCAACACCTCTACTTTTAAGGTCAGTAACTGTTTTTATAATGTCATCGGTTGCTAAGGCTAGATGTTGTACACCTTGTCCCTCATAAAAATCAATATATTCTTCAATTTGCGATTTTTTCTTGCCTTCGGCAGGCTCATTGATAGGGAATTTAATACGCCCATTGCCATTGCTCATTACCTTACTCATCAAAGCCGAATATTCAGTAGAAATATCTTTGTCATCAAACGACAATAAATTAATAAAACCCATTACTTTTTGATAATACTCAACCCAGGTATTCATTTCGTTCCAACCTACATTACCCACCATGTGGTCGATATATTTTAATCCTGTTGGAGCTGGATTATATTCGGTTTTCCAAGGTTTATAGCCAGGCAAAAAAGTTCCGTTATAATTTTTACGTTCAACAAAAACGTGTACGGTTTCGCCATAGGTATATATTCCCGAACGGATTACATAACCGTTTTCATCTTCCTCTTTGGTTGGCAACATGAACGATTTTGCTCCACGCGCAATGGTTTCGTTATACGATTTTGTGGCATCATCAACCCATAAAGCAACCACTTTTACGCCATCGCCATGTTTACGCAAATGATCGTTTATTGGCGATTTAGAATTTAGCGGTGTGGTAAGTACTATTTTAATTTTATCTTGTACTAAAACATACGATGAATATTCTTTACATCCCGTTTCGAGGCCTTTATACGCATAGGATTGAAAACCAAAAGCAGTTTTATAAAAATGAGCGGCTTGTTTGGCATTACCAACATAAAACTCTACATAATCTGTTCCGTTAAGTGGCAAAAAATCACCCGCTTGACTATAAATTTTTTCAATTGTTGGTGCTACGTCTTTTGTATTCATAGTTGATATTATTTGATGTTTTACTCTGTTTTAATGAACAAATTTAATGAAAAGCCCACGAATTTGCAGCAAAAGCATGTTATTTTATTGTAATTACTGACAACAATCAGTATTTTATGAGCATTTGTATTAAAAAAACGAACAAATCATCTGAATTAATGAAATTAACTAACTTTGCGCCATTGTGCCAGAAATCATAAAACAACATACTAACTCTACAAAAACAACTGAAGCAGTTATTGATAGTGCTCTTGATAGCAACAATACGCACTACTCGTTATTTGAAAACCACCTCCTAAAAACACAAAACCTTGATTCACAGCTACATAAAACACATTATGATTTTTTTATAGGCGGCCTATTACTGTTAGTTTATACTCTTTTTGTGTGGCTTTATGTATCTAACCGCAAAAAGCTAAACCAACTCATACAAGCGTTTTACTTGAATCGGAGTACAGAACAATTATCAAAAGACGATTTGGCTATTGGTAATAGAGTAGCCGTATTTTTATCTCTTTTTTTTATCATCAATTCCACTTTATTTGGCATCCACTTATTGTCATATTATCAGATAGGAGCTTTCTTTCATAATAACACTGCTATTTCGGCTTTATTAATTGCACTTATTATTGTATTTACATATTCGTTAAAATTTTTAACAATTCGAATTTTAGGCAACATTTTCAGCGTTCAAAAAGAAGCTGCTGAATACGCGATGCTTGTTTTTTTATTTTGTAACATTTTAGGCTTATTTATGCTTCCTATAGTTTTGGCCTTAAGTTTTATGAAACAAGTAAACCCAACATTTTTCATTTATAGCGGACTAGCCCTAATAGCTATTTTTGTTATGATACGAACCCTTAGAGGACTTTTTATAGGGATGAATAGTACCCGAATTTCAAAAATCTATTTATTTGTGTATCTTTGCACCCTTGAATTATTACCAGTTATTGTTTTAGTTAAATTATTTCTTTTAAAACTTAATCAATAAAGCAACGTAATAATAAGATGTTATTGTTTAACCTGAAAACTCAACAACATTGTCTACCCCAGTAAAAGTAAAAACGATACTCGTTTCGCAACCGAAACCAGAAGGTGACAAATCACCTTATTTTGACCTTGCAAAAAAATGCAATGTTAAAGTGGATTTTCGTCCGTTTACTCATATAGAAGGTGTTCCCGCATTAGACTTCAGAAAAGACAAAGTAAATATACTTGACCATACAGCTGTTATCATGACCAGCAGAAGTGCTGTAGATCATTACTTTCGTATGTGTCAGGAAATGAGAATAACGGTACCAGAAACAATGAAATATTTTTGTATTTCGGAATCAACAGCTTTTTACCTCCAAAAATATGTGTTGTACCGTAAACGCAAGATATTTCATGGTAAACAAACCTTTACCGATTTGATGGTTGTAATTAAAAAGCACAAAGAAGAAACCTATTTATTGCCGTGTGCGGATATTTCTAAGGATGAAATATCAGATAAATTAGACGAGCAAAAAATAAAGTATACAAAAGCAATCATGTACCGTACCGTTTGTAGCGATTTAAGCGACTTAGCAAATGTTAATTATGATGTGCTTGCCTTTTTTAGTCCATCAGCCATTACATCCTTATTTAAAAATTTCCCTAAATTCAAACAAAACAAAACACGCATTGCCTGTTTTGGAAATGCAACAGCACAAGCAGTAAAAGATGCTGGTTTAAAGGTTGATATTTACGCTCCAAATCCACAAGCACCGTCAATGACCATGGCACTTGAACAATACATTATAGCAACCAATAAAGCAGCCAAATAAATTACTTAACTGTTTTTATATTGAGCGTATATTGTTGATTATTTTAAGTATTTTGCTATGTTTGTATAAAACAATTACATCGTTAATACATCATTACATTTTCATGAAACCTATTTTTGTTTGCTCACTATTGCTATTCTCCCTGTTTTTAATCGAAGCATGCACCTACGATAAAGGAGAAGTACCTAAGCCAATTAAAACAGTATCGTATACTACTGATATTGTGCCTATTATGCAAACTTATTGCTATGGCGAAAACGGACAAAGCTGCCATGTAACAGCTACAAATATGGGTGCACCAGGCGATTTTACTTCTTACGCAGGACTAAAAGAAAAAGTAGACAACAATAGCATAAGCTCACGTGTATTCAATTTAAAGGACATGCCTCCTACCTATTCAAATGGACCAACAGCACTTAGTGCCGAGCACCTTGAAACGTTCAGAACATGGGTAAATGATGGAGCACCAAATAACTAAAAAGGTAACAAAGGCACAATTATTGAGTTAGATTTAAAACAACTAAAAACAAACACAATGAAACAACTTTTTTTATTTATAACAATGCTATTATTTAGCAATGTAACTTACAGCCAAATATATATTGCAAACAACTGCAACATTAGCTTTTTTTCAAGCTCGCCATTAGAAGACATTGAAGCTGTAAACAAAATAGCTAAACCAATCATAAACACCAGCACAGGTGATGTTCAAATAAAAATACTTATGAATGGGTTTATATTTGACAAACCGCTGATGCAAGAACACTTCAATGAAAATTATGTAGAAAGCGAAAAATATCCAAACTGCGTTTTTAAAGGCAAAATAAACGAACCTATTGATTGGGTAAAAGATGGCGAATACAAAGTAACTGTTACTGGAATACTAAGCTTACATGGGGTTGATAAAGAGCGTAAGCTAGATGGAACTATTACCGTAAAAGGTACAGAAATAAGCATTGCAACAAAATTTAATATACACATTGCCGACCACAACATAAAAGTACCAAGCTTATATGTAAAAAACATAGCTGAAGATGTAGAAGTAAAGTTAAATGCCACTCTTGAACCCTATAAAAAGAAATAATAAAAGTAAAAAATGTTACATTTTAAAAGAACAATTAGTATCCTTTTCACTGCTATAATAGCAATGAACGCTGTAGCTCAAGACGATTTACTAAGCTTGGTAGATGCTACCGAAACTGACAAAAAAAGCGAAAAAGTAATTGCTACCTTTAAAACATCAAAGGTTATTAATATGCAAAGTACCGAAACCGTTAAAGCCAAAACAATGGACTTTAGAATAACTCATCGCTTTGGTAATATAGGTACAGCTAGTGGTGGTGGCCCTCATACACTTTACGGATTTGACAACTCTACTGATATTCGCATTTCATTTGATTTTGGGATTACTGATAACCTAACATTAGGAGTTGGACGAAGCAAACAAAATGAACTACTTGATGGCGTTGTAAAATACCGTTTTTTATCGCAAACAACCGATAACAAAGTACCATTGTCTGTTGCATTTTATGGCAACATGAGCTATAACCCACAAAAAGCTGAACAATTTTACAGTGGACTAGCAACCACAGTAGGATTTAAGCAAAACGATATACATCGCTTTGCTTATACAAGCCAATTAATTATTGCACGAAAGTTTGGTTCTCGTTTTTCAATGGAAATAGCCCCTACTTATCAGCACCGCAACTTTGTTTTAGCAAATGTAAATGCTGATAATAATGCAGAAGAAACCAATGATTTACTTGCCATGGGAGCAGGTTTTCGTTTAAAAATAACGAAGCGAGTAGCGATTATTGCTGATTACTACCATATTTTTTCGGAATACCGAAAAAACAACACATCAACCCCCTATTACAATCCATTGGCACTGGGTGTAGAAATAGAAACAGGTGGCCACGTGTTTCATTTGAATTTCACCAATGCATCGGGCATTATTGAAAACAACTATATAACCAATACCACCGACAGTTGGTTAAAAGGTGGTTACAAATTTGGATTTAACATATCACGCGTATTTAATATTGGTGGTAGAAAAAAGTCAAAACACTAGTTAAAAAAATGTTTTTTGACAATCCTTTCAGAGATGAAAAGCTAACTACTTTACCGTCTTTAATTTTTGTGCGTACATTTTTTCTCGTAACTCTTTTATGTTAGCATCGCTAATGTATTCGTCATAAGTCATACGCTTATCTATTATTCCATTAGGTGTAAGCTCAATAATACGATTGGCTACCGTTTGAACAAACTCATGGTCATGAGATGTAAATAGCGCAATGTGTTTCCAATCTTTTAATGCATTATTGAATGCTGTAATTGACTCCAAATCCAAGTGATTTGTTGGCTCGTCCAATATCAAACAATTAGCATTGGTAAGCATCATGCGTGATACCATACAACGCACTTTTTCTCCTCCTGAAAGCACGTTGGATTTTTTCAATGTTTCTTCACCCGAAAACAACATTTTGCCTAAGAAACCACGTACGTAGGTTTCGTCTTTATCTTTGGAAAACTGACGCAACCAATCAATTAAATTTAAATCTTGTGTAAAAAATTTAGAATTTTCGTTCGGTAAGTACGATTTGGTAATGGTACTTCCCCAATTAAAACTCCCTGAATCGGCCTTCAATTCTTCGTTTAATATTTCAAACAAAGATGTAACAGCAATGTGTTCTTTTGAGAGAAATGCAACTTTATCGCCTTTTACTAAAGTAAAGTTGATGTCTTTAAAATAAGGTACGCCCTCTGGCGATAGCTTTGAAAGATTTTCTACGCTCAATATTTGGTCACCACAATCGCGCTCGGCTTTAAAAATAATACCAGGGTATTTACGGGTACTTGGTTTAATATCCTCAATTACAAGCTTTTCCAATAGTTTTTTACGGCTGGTGGCTTGTTTTGATTTAGAAGCATTCGCACTAAAGCGCTCCACAAACTCTTGAAGCTCTTTGCGCTTATCTTCCATTTTTTTGTTTTGATCGGCACGTTGGCGCAATGCCAATTGGCTCGATTCGTACCAAAATGTGTAGTTTCCTGTGTATAACGATATTTTATTAAAATCAATATCGGCAATGTGCGTACAAACGCTATCTAAAAAGTGACGATCGTGCGATACAACAATAACGGTGTTTTCAAAGTTTGCCAAAAAATTTTCTAACCAGCCAATAGTTTCCACATCCAAATCGTTGGTTGGCTCATCAAGCAATAATATATCAGGATTTCCTAGCAATGCTTGAGCAAGCAAAACACGAACTTTTTCTTTACCGCTAAGGTCTTTTACCAATTTATAATGCGATTCTTCTTTTACCCCCAAATCGCTGAGCATATTTGCTGCATCACTTTCAAAGTTCCAACCATTCATTTCGGCAAATAGGTTTTCCAATTCAGCCGCTTTTACCCCATCAGCATCACTAAAATCGGCCTTTGCGTAAATGGCATCTTTTTGCTCCATTATGCTCCAAAGCTTTTTATTCCCCATCATTACTGTTTGTAATACTTGAAATTCGTCAAAAGCAAAGTGATTTTGACTCAATACACTTAATCGTTCGCCTGGCGTGATAATTACCTGACCTGTAGTGGGTTCTATTTCTCCTGAAAGAATTTTCATGAAAGTTGATTTTCCTGCGCCATTAGCGCCAATCACACCATAACAGTTGCCTGGAGTAAATTTGATATTTACTTCATCGAATAAAACACGTTTTCCGTATCGTAACGAAAGATTTGCTGTTGAAATCATTTTGTTTTAAAATTTTGCTGAATGTTAAACCCTCCAAAAACTATATAAAATGCTTGTTTGGGGGCCACAAAAGTAATCAATTTTAGCCAGTTTTAATGATTTTATACACTAAGGGCTATAAAAATTGAATTTCTTTGAGATTAAAGCTCACTTGTTCGCCACTTCTTAGTTCCACCTCAAGTTTTCCTATGCTTGAAACACCTTTAATTTTACCTTCAAAACGACTTTCACCTGTTTGATACCAATGCCACTCATCTAAACGATAAAGACGCTCCAAATAAGCGTTAATAAGCATTGCTTGTTTGTTGGTTTTTAATTGCAAGTAACGTGCTTCCATAAAATCGCACAAGCGATTCATAACACCCTTTAAATCAAGCTCTTTTTTAGTAATAAGTGCTAATGATGTAGCATTAAATTGGTTGCTAAATGAGGTTTGGTTGATGTTTATACCAATTCCAATAACAGCATGTTGTAAGTTTTTATCACGAAGCGAATTTTCAATCAATATTCCTGCAATTTTTTGATTACCAACATAGATATCGTTCGGCCATTTTATCCGAATTTCCTGCATTTTGTCGGTGCTTTGCAATAGTTCTGCCATTAAGTCAGCAACAGCCAACGATGTTACTTGAGTTAGTAAAAACTGCTCGTCTGCTTGTAAAAACGAAGGGTAGAAAATATAGCTGAATGCTCCGTTTTTAGTGGGTTCGCCATGCCAAGTGTTCCCTCTTTGGCCACGTCCGTTTAGTTGTTCAAAAGTGTATATTAGTGTTCCTTCTGGAAGTTTTGTTTCTTTTAGCAATTCAATGGCATAACTGTTGGTAGAGTGTATTGTACTCAAATAAATGCAGTTTTGACCTACAAACAACGTTTTCATACAGATATTGCAAAAGATTTGATTATTTTTGTACAGATATAAGCAAATATAAAGTTATACATAATTAATGGTTTTAAATAAAAAAACATCTGCAAAATCTGCCTCAGATACTTCAGATAAAAAAGTAAAAAAAATAGCCGCTAAAAAATCACCTGCTAAAACAGCTAAGGTAGCAGTAAAAAAAGTAGCAAAAAAAGCCCCTGTAAAAGCTCCTGCAAAGAAAAAAGCAGAGCCCGTTGCTAAAAAAACTGCTTTGAAAAAGAAAGAAGATACTTCTCTACAAAAGTTAGTTGATGCTGTTGTTGATGGAATTTTAGAAATAAAAGGTAAAAATATTTCGGTATTGGATTTAAGAGAGATTCAAAATAGAGTTTGTGATTATTATATTATTTGCCAAGCCGACTCAAGCACTCAAGTAAGTGCAATAGCCGATTCGGTTGAGGATGTTGTAAAAAAACGCTTAAATGAACGTCCTTATCACTCTGAAGGATTCCAAAATTCAGAATGGATTTTGATAGACTACGTAACTGTAGTTGTACATGTGTTTCAATCGCACATACGTGAATTTTATAATTTAGAAGGATTGTGGGCTGATGCAGAAGTTACCAAAATAGCGTTTGATTAAAATATACATTTTATAAAGAAAGAGTAAAACAATGAGCGAGCAAAAAGAAGAAAACAAAGTGGATGAAAAAGGTTCTGCCTTTAAAAATAAATTTCCGAAGAAGCCTAATTTACCCAAAAATCCATTCAATTTTTATTGGATTTATGGAATAATTGCTGTTGCGTTAATTGGAATACAATTATTCAACTACAATAATCCTGTAAAGGAAGTTGATGCGTCTACTTTTTTTGAAACAATGGTAAAAGAGCACCACGTTTCCCGAATTATAGTAATTCCAAATCAACAAATTGCAGAAGTTTTTATAAACAGAACAAGCCTTAGTTTACCACAATACAAAAAAGATGGTTTAGATAAACACCCTGCAGGACCTCATTATCGTGTTAAAATAATGTCGGTAGAAAGTTTTAAATCTGACTTAAATGA
>JBASCV010000146.1:0-12710 GCA_049651825.1 Bacteroidia bacterium | reverse complement strand
GAGGTAGATACATTTAAAATTAGAATAATCAATGCGCTTGCTTGGGAATATAAAAACAGCAATATTGATACAGCTATAAAATTATCTTTGGAGGCGCTAGATATTGCTTCGAATTACAATCTTTTTTTGCAAAAAACAACAAAAAACAAAACTGAGAAAAAGATAGCCAACGAGTTGAATAAACTGATCAGTAAATCCTATATTCAACTAGGAGCATTTAATAATATACAGGCCAATTACTCGCAAGCACTTGATTTTAATAATAAGGCATTAGAAATATGGAAATTACTTGAAAAAGATACTATTCTGAATACGAATAATGTTGTAATGGAGCGTAAGTCGTTAATAATGAGCAATATTGGCTTAACTTATAGCAATTTAGCCAATTATGCAAAAGCAATGGAATATCTTTTCCAAGCACTTGATTTAGCTGAAAAGGTGGGTGATAAGAGTGCAATTGCAGGCAGACTTACTCATATTGGTATTGTTTATCATCACCAGAAAGAACATACAAAAGCATTGAGTTATCATTTAAAAGCACTTAACATTTCGGAAGAGCAAAAAAATAATGTACAAATAGCTACTTGTTTGAGCAATGTGGGTATTGCTTATTGTAAACTGAAAGATTATTCAAAAGCAATTGAACATCATTTCAAAGCATTGGAAATTGATACTGAACTCGACAAGAAAAATGACATAGCCCGTCATTACATCAATATTGCGAGTGTTTATTATTACCAAAATAATTTCGAAAAAACACTTGAATATGATACAAAAGCTCTTGAAACATACGAACAAATAGGTAACAAAAATGGTATTGCAATGGCACTCGGAAATATTGGCAGTGCGTATATAAAATTAAAAAAACACAAACTCGCTGAGCAATATCTTCAAAAAGCAATTCAACTATCTACGGAGATAAATGCGCTGAATTTAGCCAAAGAACACGAACTTTTTTTATACGATTTGTATATAGATACTAAACAGCATCAATTAGCATTGGAGCACTACATAAAGTATACTACCTTAAAAGATAGTTTATTTAACGAAGAAAGCACAAAAAAGATAGTACGCTCAGAAATGAATTTTGAGTTTGAGAAAAAACAAGCTATTGAAAAAGCTGAACAAGAAAAACTGCATGCCATTGCCGTAAAAGAAAAACAAAAACAGCGTTTAATTTTACTTTTTGTGGTTTTGGTTTTAATCCTTATTTCAGTGTTTGCATGGTTTGTTTATGTTCGTTGGCGCATTACTCAAAAACAAAAAACAATTATTGAAAAGCAAAAAGAAAAAATTGTAGATAGCATTAATTATGCTCAATTTATTCAGGAAAGTATATTGATTGATGAAAATGAAATAAAAAAACACCTTCCTAATTCGTTTATATTTTTGCAACCCAAAGATATTGTAAGTGGTGATTTTTATTGGTTTTCTAAAATAATTGGTTCTGATTCAGAGTTATTTATAATAGCAGCTATTGATTGTACAGGTCATGGTGTGTCTGGTGCATTCATGAGTATGATTGGTAATACATTACTCAATCAAATTGTGAATGAAAAAGGTATTACAAACCCTTCAGATATTCTTTATCATCTAAATTTGGGTGTTTACGAAGCCTTAAAGCAAAAAAGAAGCGAAAATATATCCCGAGATGGCATGGATATGGCGCTTTGTTGTATTGATTATAAAAATCAACAACTTTATTATTCGGGAGCTAAAAACCCACTTTATATATTGAATAACAATCAGTTAATAGTAGTTGAGGCAAGCAAAGAGTCCATTGGGGGCGGTTTGAGCTTAAAGCCTAAAAATCCACAAGAAACACGATTTGAAAACCATACTATTGCTATAGAAAAGGGGATGAAAATATACTTGTTTTCTGATGGATTTAAAGATCAGTTTGGTGAGAGCGATAAACAAAAATATGGTATAAAACGATTTAAAGAGCTGATAATCAGCTCTGAAAAGATTGAAATAAAGCAACAAAAACTGTTTTTTGAAACAGTACTTCAAAATTGGCAGGGAAAAACGGCACAAACCGATGATATTTTAGTAATTGGCGTTGAATTGTGATTATTTTAGGATAAAAAGATATTAACAACCCTGTTGATATATTACAGCCTTAATTTTAGCTTAAAAAGCCATTTTTTATTAATTTTACACTTTAATCAAACTTAAATTAACTAAAAAAGTAACCAAAAACAGAATAAATGAATGAATTTGGAATAAAAGCCAAAAATGCAAGCATTGCAAGTTTAGGTTTAGAGAATGTGTCTGCAGCATACTGGAATTTGAATGCAGCAGAACTTGTTGAAGAAACGTTAGTTAGAGGCGAAGGTGTTCTTACTGATACAGGAGCATTAGCCGTTGATACAGGCGAATTTATGGGACGTTCCCCAAAAGATAAATTCATTGTATTTGACGAAAAAACCAAAGATACTATTTGGTGGGGCGATGTGAATTTTAAATTTGATGCTGATAAATTTGATGTATTGTACAACCGTGTATGTGCCTATTTATCTGGTAAAGATGTTTATGTTCGCGATTCGTATGCTTGTGCTGATCCTAATTACAGTTTAAATATTCGTGTAGTTAGTGAAACTCCTTGGGCAAATTTATTTGCAAACAATTTGTTTTTGCGTCCTACACATGACGAAATCATGAATTTTACTCCAGAGTGGACAATTTTGTGCGCACCAGGATTTAGAGCAAACCCTGCAATTGACGGAACTCGTCAGCACAATTTTACCATTTTAAACATGACAAAGAAAGTTATTTTAATTGGTGGTTCTGGCTATACAGGCGAAATTAAAAAAGGAATTTTCTCTTTATTGAACTATATTTTGCCTCACGAAAAAGGTGTTTTATCAATGCACTGCTCTGCAAACATTGGTGCTGATGGCGATACTGCAATTTTCTTTGGTTTATCAGGTACTGGTAAAACTACCTTATCTGCCGACCCAAATCGTGGATTAATTGGTGATGATGAGCATGGCTGGAGCGAAAAAGGCGTGTTTAACTTTGAAGGTGGTTGCTACGCTAAATGTGTTGATTTAACTAAAGAAAAAGAACCTCAAATTTTTAATGCTGTAAAATTTGGTGCTTTATTAGAAAACATTGAGTTTTATGAAAATACCTCTACCGTAGATTTCAGCAATATTAGCAAAACTGAAAACACACGTGTAGGTTATCCTATTCATTACATTGAAAATGCTGTAGAACCTTCAGTAGGTAATATTCCAAAAAATATTTTTTTCTTAACCTGTGATGCTTATGGTGTTTTACCTCCAATATCAAAGTTAACTACAGCTCAAGCTATGTATCATTTCATTTCGGGTTATACTGCTAAAGTTGCAGGTACCGAAGTTGGTGTTACTGAGCCACAATTAACATTCTCAGCTTGTTTTGGCAAAGTGTTTTTACCATTGCACCCAACAAAATATGCCGAATTATTGGGCAAAAAATTAAAAGAAAATAAAGTAACTGTTTGGTTGGTAAATACTGGCTGGTCAGGTGGTTCATTTGGTGTAGGAAGCCGTATGAAATTATCCTACACACGTGCTATGATTACTGCTGCACTGACAGGTAAATTAGATGGTGTAAATTATGAAACATTGCCAGTTTTTGGCTTAAATGTTCCAACAGAGTGCCCTAATGTACCAACAGAAATATTGAATCCACGCAATACTTGGAAAGATAAAGATGCGTTTGATGCTACTGCAAATAAATTAGCTTCATCGTTTGTTAAAAACTTTGAGCAATATGCAAGTGCTGCAAACCCTGAAATTATGTCGGCAGCACCAAAAGTGGCTGTGAATGCGTAATTAAAATTTTATAAAAATCCCCTTCTATTACAAATAGAAGGGGATTTTTCATTTTAAAATACTAAATTTTCAATTCTTCATTAACCATTATCAACTATCAATTACTCATTATCAATTTTAAAATTATCTATTAAAATAAATGCACCTTTTTTACACCCCAGAACTAACACCAAGCACTACTACGTTTACGCTTTCTGAAGAAGAGAGCAAACACTGCATACGTGTATTGCGTTTGGCTGTTAGCGATGTGATAGTATTGATTGACGGACGTGGTGGCTGGCATAAAGCGGAAATTATAGATGATAATCCAAAGCGCTGTAGTGTACAAATTATTGATGTAAAAACAGAGCATAAAAAGCGTAATCATTATTTGCACATAGCCATTGCACCTACCAAAAATATGGATAGGTTAGAGTGGTTTGTTGAAAAAGCCACAGAAATAGGTATTGACGAAATTTCGATCATTGAATGTAAAAATAGCGAGCGCACAGTAGTAAAAAACCAACGCCTCCATAAAGTAGCTATTTCGGCTATAAAACAAAGCTTAAAAGCCTATTTACCTCAGGTAAATGAACTTCAAAATTTCAAAAAGTTTATTGCTACAACTGCCAATTTTAAAGGACAAAAATTTATTGCTCATTGTTATCATACGGATATAAAAAAGCATATCAATGAATTGTATCAAAAGGCCCAGTCCGTTTTAATATTAATAGGTCCTGAAGGCGATTTTACGCTTGATGAAGTTGAAATGGCTGAAGCAGCTGGTTTTAAGCAAATTAGTTTAGGTGAAAGCAGATTAAGAACCGAAACAGCGGCATTGTATGCTTGTACAGCTATTAATATTAGAAATGAATTTTGAATTTTAAGGTTTTGATTTTGAGTTAAATATAGAAATTTACTACTGATTATTCGTCAATTTTATGTTCTAACGATTCTTCAGCCGATTGCTTAACAATGTGCTTTGCCTCTTCGGTTCCAAAGTATTTATCAATCCAACTATGTCCTATATATATCAAAGGAGTAAGCAATACAGCAATAATAAGTTTAAAAGTATAGCCTGTTAATGCTGCATTTATAAATACTTCGGTAGTCATTTTTCCTGGAATCCAAAAAGCAATTCCCAATACAACAAACGTGTCGATAAGCTGTGAAATTATTGTAGAGCCCGTACTTCTGAGCCATATCATTTTCCCTCCCGTTTTGTTACGCAGCAACCAAAAAATAAAAGAATCAATAAATTGAGAGGTTAAGAATGCAACGATGCTACCAACAATTATCCATAAACTTTGTCCAAAAACGGCATAAAACTGTTGATCATTTACTGTTGAAATACCGGTTGCTGCAGGTATATGAATGGCAGTATATAAAATTACAAATGCGTATGCAATTAAGCCTGCAGTTATAAACGATAATGTTCTTACTCCTTTTTTTCCATAATATTCATTGATTAAATCGGTTGTTAGAAATACTACAGGCCAAGGAATAATACCTATACTCATAATAAACGGACCAATTTGAATTAGCTTGCTACCAATCAACTCGGCAATAATTGCATTGGTAATAAAAATGCCTGCAAGAATTATAAAAACAAATTCGCGTTTTGATTTAAACATACTTTATTAGTTTTTAGTGCTTAATGCTTAGTTTTTAATTCTTTGCTCTTGTTTTTCCATCATACATTTTCCATTCTCAATTTTCAAGCGTATTCAAAAACTCTTCAACACTAGTATAAATATACTCCAAATCCTCATTACTAATGCAATACGGAGGCAGTACGTAAACAATATTCCCTAACGGACGTAATATTATTCCGCGAGCAATAAAAAACTCCGAAATGTGTTCTGCCAATGAATTTAGGTAATGTGTATGCTCACCTGTTTTTATTTCAAATGCAATAATGGTACCCAATTGTCGCACTTCAATTAAAGCAGTGTGTGGTTTTATTTTTTCTAAAAACTGTTCATGAGCCTTTTTTATTCTATGAATATTATCAAATGTTTCAGAATTATCAAATAAGTCCATACTTGCTAATGCGGCCGAGCATGCTGTTGGATTTGCAGTATAAGAGTGGCCATGAAAAAATGTTTTCATTTTATCATCACTCAAAAAAGCATTGTAAATAAATTCGGCACAGGAGGTTACTCCAAGTGGCATTACACCACCTGTTAGGCCTTTGCTAAGACACAGAATATCAGCTTTTTGTGTAAGGTAGTCAGATGCAAAAAAGCGACCAGTACGTCCAAAACCCGTCATTACTTCATCGGCAATAATGATTACTTCTTTTTGTTTACAAAGCGCTATCATTTTATCCAATATTTCTGGCGAATACATTACCATGCCACCAGCACCTTGTATTAAAGGTTCAAAAATAAAGGCTGCAATATCAGTATTTTTTAAGGCTTTGTTGATTGCGTTTATTGATTCTTGTTCTTTACCTTTTACAGGAACAGGAATATGAATTACATCAAATAATAATTTTGAAAAAGGTTTGTTAAATGCATTGCGTGCACCAACTGACATGCCACCAAATGTATCGCCATGATAGGCATTTTCAAAGGCTATTACTTTTGTTTTTTCAATAGATTTGTTGCTCCAATACTGAAAAGCCATTTTTAATGCTACTTCTACAGCTGTTGAACCATTATCAGAATAAAATATTTTGGATTGATTTTCAGGCAATCGTTTCAATAATCGTTCAGATAATTGTACGGCAGGTTCGTGTGTAAATCCCGAAAATAAGCAGTGTTCCAAGGTATTGAGCTGTTCACTTATTTTTTTTGTTAAATAAGGATGACAATGCCCATGCACCGTTACCCACCAAGAGGCAATAGCATCAATGTAACGCTTGCCGTTTTCATCAAATAAATAAGATCCTTTGCCAGTTTTTATTGCAATGGGTAGGGGAGCTGCTGCTAGTTGTGTAAATGGATGCCAAACCGTTTTTTTATCGCGTTCTTGAAGTGTCATGCTATTAATATCTCTGATGTTTATAGTGTTTTTAGAATTTTGTTAGCACGCGAATAAAATGCGGCTGTATTCTTCAACAATTGATCATTGATAACTACTTTTAATTCATTTTTTAGTTCAGGATGTTCCACGCAAATGTTTGCAATTATTTGCATGGCGTATACTTTTACAGCAACCGTTTCATCGGGCGATAATAAATAGTCAAAGCATACATTCACCAGTTTCCCTTGTTCATTTTTAGGTATTATATGCTTTTCTAGTACAGATAACATGTTTCGTTTAATACCATCAACTGTAAAGTTTACAACCGTTTTTGAAAATTTTGAAATATAGGGCACTAACAGCTCAGGATATTTATTGTTTACAACAGGTAGCAACCACGATGCTCGTTGAGGTAATGGTGCTTCTTCATTATAAATAATATCAATAATTTTTTTAAACAATTGTGCGTTATTTCCTATACTATTTGCTATTAAATCAGTATTTGCTCTTGAATGTTCTTTATGCAGTTGTGCAACAAAATCCATTGAAATAATATTGGTTACTTTAATTCAGGCAATGTATATTTTTTCCCTTCGTTTTGTTGTTTCAAATAACCCATCAATGGCTCAAAATAATCAAGCATTGCTTTTGCGCTTAAATCGCTACCTGTTTTTTCTTTGAGTACTTCTCTCCAATCTTTACTAGCTCCGGGAGTCATAATGTCGGCAATAAATTTACCAACTTCTTTGTTGCCATAATAGTTGGTATTATGAGGGTCTTGATGTAAAATATTTTTTGAAATATGGTCATGAAGTTGGAACAACAAAACAAATGATAATGCATAATCATAGTACTGAGCAGGGTCGTCATTGATGTGTGTTTTTGTTGCAGCATCACAATATTCTTCTCCTCTAATAGTTGGTGGAGCAATTCCTTGATATGTTGCAGCAAGTTCCCACCAACGTTTATTTAATTGGTCGGCAGGTAAATTTTTAGCATACAAATCATGTTCAAACATACTCATGGTACCTGTACTAAACGGAATAAATACAACATAATTCAACGCTTCTTTTAAAAGTGTTTGCATTTCATCTGATTTGGAATTTTTAGGAATAAGGTCTAAATTTTCCATAAATGGTTTTTGCATTGCAGCCATTCCCATCATACTTCCTAGGGCTTCGTGATAAGCTCTATTTGCCCCTTCTCTTAATAAAACAGGTACATCAGGATTACTATAACATAAATAATAATAAATATGGCCAAGCTCGTGGTGCGATGTTTCATACCATTCGCTATTAGGAGTAACACTCATCAACGAGCGTACATCTTTATCGTAATCCATGTGCCAAGCCGAAGCATGATTATTTTTCTTGAATTTAGCATCCTTTGGTAATGGATATAAATCTGATTTTTCCCAAAATGTTTTTGGTAATTCAGGAAAACCTAAACTTACATAAAAACGTTCACCTTGTTTTACAATCCATTCAGCATCTTTGGTTTTTAAAGCACTATCTAAATTAATACCTTTTACATCTACTAAGCTACTCCAATCTTGTCCCCATCTGTTAGGTAGCCAATGTGCGGGTATTAAATCGGGCACCTCTTTTACATTATATTTTTTAGCAAGTTCATAACGTGCATACGTATGCAGCTCTCTAAAAAGAGGATATAGTTCTTTATTAAATTTCTGTAACATTGTTACCATTTCATCGGTAGTCATTCCGTAATCCGAAACTTGGTATTCAAAATAGTTGTTATATCCCAAGCCTTGCACTGTTTTGTTGCGAAGGTCGCGCAAGTTCATTAAACCATTTTTCAGGCCTTTACCAACTTCTTTACTTGCTTCCCATGCTTTTTTACGATTTTCTAGATTTTTTTCATCGGCTAATTTTTCGTCAATATCGTTTGCCGAAACTTTTTTGCCATCAATTTTAAATTCAAAACCAAATAAATCTTCTGTTTGTTTTGTTTCAGCTTTAATACGTGCTTTTACCAAATCTTGAAGCGTAGAAGGATTGTTAGCTGCTTTATATAAAACACTTTTTAATTGTTTTACTTGAAGTGGAGTTAATTTTGCTTCTTGTTTAAGATAATTGGTTGCTTTATTAATATTGGTGTTACTACCAGTAAATTCAGCTAAGGCTTCTTGTGCTTTGTTATTGGCGATAGCGTTTGATGAATCGCCCTCTATTATTTTTGTTTGAGTAAGCCAAGATGCTTCATTGGCAATAATATTTAGTTGTTGATACTCATTATTATAGCTTGTTAAAAAAATTTCAACACTATCTTGAATTAGCTTATCTGCATTAGCATTGTTTGAGTTTTGATTACCACAAGCAAAAAGGGTAACTAAACCTGTTAAAAGAATAAATTGTTGTTTCATTGTGTTTACTATTTTATAATTATTAGCTACAATTTTACACCTATAATCAGAATATCGTCTACTTGTTCTAAATTGCCTTTCCACGACTCTAAAAAATCGGATAAGTATTTTTCTTGGTCATGCATTGATTTATCTTGAATGCTAAGTAGTAGCTCTTTTAATGTTTTACTACTTAATTTTTTGCCATTTTTTCCACCAAATTGATCATAAAAGCCATCAGTAAATATGTAAAAACTATCGCCTTCCTCATATTTTAAAGTATGATTTTCAAATACTTGATTGTTTTCTGTAAGTCCACCAATGGATGTTTTTGTTGGTTTTATTTCTTCTATGCTATTACTGTTTTTTCTGATTATCCATAGTGGTCTGTTGGCACCAGCATAACACAGTAATTTGTTTTTTAAATCAATAGAGCAAAGCGCAATGTCCATACCATCTCTGGTAGATTCGGCATTTTCGGATTGTCTTAATGATGTTTTCACTCCTTTGTTTAAAAGCGAAAGAATGTTACCTGGATTATTTTCATTGATTACAGCATCATTCAATCGTTCGGAGCCTATCAAACTCATAAATGCTCCAGGTACCCCATGTCCTGTGCAGTCAACAGCAGCTATTAAAATAGTGTTTTCATTTTTGTGAAACCAATAAAAATCACCACTAACAATATCTTTTGGTTTATATAGTACAAAACTATTTTTAAAAGTAGCCCATATCTCACTACGATGAGGTAGTGCAGCCCTTTGAATGCGAAGTGCATAGTGAATGCTATCTGTTATTGATTTTGTTTTATCCTCAATAATTTTGTAAGCATGTTCTATTTTTTTGTTTGTAATATCAAGTTTATAATTAGCTTTTTGTTTTTGTCGATATCCTTTATAAATAAATATTACCAAAGCAATTACCAATGCAAAACCTACTAAAAAAGCATTGCGAAGCACTATTTGTTTTTCGAGTGTAATTTTTTGATTTTCAATTTCAGCATCTTTTAACAGCAAATGTTCTTTTTCACGCTCTGTTGCAAGCATGTGTTTTAAATTGGTTAAATTGGTGTTGTTGGTTCTGTTTCTAACAGTATCATTTGCTTCAATATACCGTTGGTAATTTGTTATTGATTTTATATGTTGATTTGTTTTAGCGTAGGCATTAGCTAACCCCAAACATACCTCGCCCAACATTGAATAATTTAGCGGATTGGTTGTTATTACCAAATTATACGCTCGTTCTTGGTATTCAAGAGCTTTTTGATAATCTTTTTTATTGTAATAATTATGCCCTATGAGATTACAGAAATAAACAATGTTTTCAGTATCGTTTGCATTTTCAGCAATAGTTAAACCATGTTCCCATAATATGGCAGCTTTGTCGGTTTGTCCTAATTGTAAATAAATTCTTGATGTTTCGTTTAATGACGAGGCGATTTCTTCCGGCTGTCCTAAACGTTGTCTGATTTCGAGACTTTTTTCATAGTTTTCTAATGCACTTTTTGTACCATTAGGCGTTCCTTCGTATACATTACCGAGTGCACTGTACAAATAAGAGCAGGCTAAATCTTGCTTCAATTGTTTGTACAATGTTAAACTTTTATTGTAATACTCTGCAGCAATAATTGGCTCAGATGGGCGGTAAATATAGCCTATTAGCTTGTATATACCAGCCAATATTGTATTATAACCTTTTTCTTCCGCTATTCTCTTTGATTTTATGAAGTATTCTAAGGCTAAGTCATACTTCTGGTTGCGATAATAATGAGCGCCAAATGTTGCATAAGATAATGCAAGCCCTTTTGAATAGTTATTTTTCTGGGATAACTGTAGCGCTTCATGTGCATATGATAATGAATCGGTATAAATTGATAACAAACGAAGAGTCAACACTCTACTTGTATCTTCTTTTGTTGCTTTTAATACATTTTTTAACGAGTCAATTTCCTGTTGTTGAGCATATGTCAAAACCGAAAAAAGAAACAAGATAAAACTATATAAATAGCGTTTTTTCAATTTTAAAGAGTGGAAATAAATAATATTTATTACTTAATCAAATATACCAAATGCTTTTGAATTATCTGGTAACGAAAAGAGGCAAATCATTTGATTTGCCTCTCTTTTTTTAGATTTTTTATATATTTTTAATGTCCACCACCTTGTGAGTGTTGTTCTGCACCATGTTGAGGCGTTGTGGCAGCAGCCGAAGGAGTAGCTGTTGATGCCGAATCAGTAGTTGCAGGTGTTGCAGTACTATCTGTAGCTGTAGTAGCTGTAGAATCTTTTGCTGGTTCTGTAGCATGTGTATCATGACCTTCTGCTTTAGCATCATGTCCTGCTGCCGCACCATGTTCGGTACCATGTCCGCCACCAAATAATTTATCTTTAAATAAAAACGCAGCTGTACCACCACCTAGCACTACCACTAAAACAATAATGATAATAACCATTTTCTTTTTAGATTTTGGTTTAGCCTCTCCTGTTTCTAGTTCTTTAGGAGCTTCGGCACCATGTGCATCATGACCACTTGCAACAGCTTTTGCCGCACCTTTTTTCTTACCGCCTTTTTTTCTTAATTCTTTAGCCGAAGGTTCACCAAGCACAAATCGGTTATGTAAATGCTCTAATACTTCTTGTTCGTGACCAGCAAATTCTGTTACAATTCTCTTCACAAAACGAAGTTTTGATTTTTGATGTTTTGTAAAAAACTCTGTCAATTTTGCTTCAAACTCGCTACTGCTCATTGAACTGTATGTTTTTGTTTCAATTACTTCATTTTCAATGGAGCTTTCAATTTCATTTATTTCCATTGATTCTTCATTGTTCAATGTGTCGTTTGTCTCATCACTCATATCAAAAAAGTTTTTACGTGAATAAAATAGTTAATTACAAAACAATTGCACAACATGAAAAACATTCATTGTTATTTTATATTGTATGTGATAAAGATATAAAAATTGTTTTATTCCAAAATCCGTTGTTTATATTTTGTTCAGAACTCTATAATTGCTTATAAATCAGTTGTTTTTATAGCTAAAAAGTGTTGGGTAATTAAAATTCAAACAAGGTGCCACCTTGCGAACGAGGTATTTTCCCTAAATGTTTGTAAGCCATGTCTGTAGCTTCTCTACCACGTGGCGTACGTACCAAATACCCTTCTTGAATTAAAAATGGTTCATATACTTCTTCTATTGTACCTGCTTCTTCGCCAACAGCTGTAGATATTGTAGTAATACCAACAGGCCCTCCCTTAAATTTTTCAATGAGTGTTGATAAAATACGAATATCCATTTCATCCAAACCGTTTTTATCTACATTTAGTGCCGATAGGCCTAGGTGTGCAATTTCCATGTCAATTGAGCCATTGCCTTTTATTTGTGCAAAATCCCTAATTCGCCTTAGTAGTGCATTGGCTATACGTGGTGTACCACGGCTTCTGCGTGCAATTTCATGTGCGGCATCGTCAGTAATAGGAACATTTAAGATACTTGCAGCACGTACAATAATTTTCTTGAGTAAAGCTGCATTGTAATAATTTAAACGTGAGTTAATTCCAAAACGTGCTCTTAATGG
>JBASCV010000145.1:0-8338 GCA_049651825.1 Bacteroidia bacterium | reverse complement strand
TTAGGCTCAGTAATCACTACTGTGTCTGACAGGAAACTAGGGGTGGATGTAAATACAGATAATTTTGCTGATTACTACACTGCTGACATATTGAGTGCAACAGATTACTATAGCCACGGTTCAGTTATGCCAGGAAGAAGCTTTAATCCGACAGTATATCGTCACGGATTTAATGGTATGGAGAAGGATAATGAAATAAAAGGAAGTGGAAATAGTTATAATTATGGAGCGAGAATGTATGATTCAAGATTGGGTAGATGGCTTTCCACCGACTCTAAAGGTTATAAATATACTTCTTATAGCCCCTACCACGCAATGTATAATAATCCTATTGCCGTTATTGACGGAGATGGAAGAGAGAATATCGTGGTTGTAGGAAATCAAGGTATGGTTCCTGCTAGTGACCGCGTTTTTGATATGAGTAAAGAATATGAAGACGAAGATTATGTGTATGGAGAAAATACAAGACATTTTTTACAAGCAGGCTTGGATGAAGCAATACGCCTAAATCAGCAGGGAGGAGAACAAACAACTTTATTAGTCTATAGAGGAAGCTATTCTCAAAAAGAAATTGACACTTATTTAAAACTAGCTACTGATGCTGGCATTAAATATAAAGTTTTAGACAATGTTAACCAAATTGCAGATTATATTAATAATAAAAATGGCTCCTTAGACAGGAGGGGTGATGACTTAATAACTGATTTTACATATGTGGGACATTCTTCTTCTGATGCATTATGGGTAGGAAACCACAGTGGAAATGGGAAAAGAGATATTTCTACTGCCGATGTAAAAAATGGGTTATTTGATAATAATGCGTTTAGTTGTAAATCAACTGTTATTTTAAATAGCTGTCAAACATTTGCTAAGCCCTATCAAGACAAAATAAATGTTGGTACAGCCTTTGCGAGACTGGCTGGGTCGGGTGGAGTAACAGGAACATCAAACTATGTCAATTGGGGTGGTAAATTAGGATTAGGAGGATTTACATGGAACTCAGGCAACCCGTATACAAATCCTAATGGAAGTGGAGTAAAAATAATACCAGGTACAAATGAAGGAGGTGAGGCTGTACCAAGAGGCGATGGCGGTTCTAACGACCCAGATGCTAATGATAGGCGGAATGAGGGATAATATCCTTTAGAGTAATTAGACAAATTTTCAATTTGTTAAGTAATAATATTTTAAATCAAGTAATATGAAGTTTAAATATTCAATTTGTCTTTTCTCTGTTTTAGCACTAAGTTTTAAACTTCAGGACAAGGAAGTATTTACTAATTTTCAAACTGCTCTAAAGTCTCCTAGCTCCGTTACCAACTTGAAATTAAATGGGTGTGATAATATTGGCAATATTGAAGAATTAGAAAAGATAAAGTTATTCAAGAATTTAAGCTCTTTGGAAATTAGTGAATGTCCTACTATTAAAAAACTACCTGATAATTTGATATATCTCTCACAATTGAAAAGATTGGGATTTTATTGGAACGGAGGGAGTGGTAGTGAAATAAATTGGGTTCAAGAATTTAACAAAATAAGTAAGTTAAAAAAATTAGAAATATTAGTATTAGGACCTCATAATGAAATAGGTGAATTGCCTTCAGAAATTTGCCATTTAAAGTCATTGAAAATTTTAAATTTGACTATGACTCAAACTTCTACTTTGCCAAAGGAAATAATAAATCTGAGTAACTTAGAAGAGCTAAATTTAAGCATGACCCCGATTAAAAATTTACCATCTGAAATGAGCAGGATGAAAAAATTGAAAAAGTTAAATTTAATGGATACCCCAATCTCCAAAGATGATAGTTTGAAAAAGAAAATTATAGCTGATTATAAAAACTGTGAAATAATTTGGTAGTTTTTGGCAATCGTACACATTCAAATTAAAGTCTACTGGTCAATCAAATCCTTTAAATTATCCCTCATTCGCTTATTGGCAATAGCAATATCCATCATTTTGTAAAGGGCATTTTTTTCGTCTTTACCAAGCGAATCAATAATTTTTATCTTTTCCATCAGGGGCAGGTTTTGCTCATCCTCTTCCGAAGCACTTTTAAAAAATGCTGTAATGCTTACATCCAATGCTTTGGCAAGCTTTTCAAGACTACTGATAGTTGGCTCTCCTTTTCCGTTCTCAATACGAGAATACTGGCTCTGTGGAATACCCATAGCAGCAGCCACTTCCTTTTGTGAAAGCCCTTTCAATTCCCTTAACTTTTGAATATTGGCTGTAATCAGCTTTAATGTTTTTGTCATAGCTTCTGTATATAGTTCAAAAGTACATTAGACTACCCTTTTATACAACAAAAGTAATTTACGCTTGTTTTTAATATATTTTATATGATATATTTGTAAAATTATAAATATAACTTATAACACAAATAAAATATATTAAAATTTCTAAAATGCAAGCACAACTCAACACCGAAAACCCGCAACACTTAACACTACAGTATGAACAACTCTATTTTACCATACTTGGAGGCATTCGTATAGACACATTGGACAGGCTACGGGTAACATTTAAAGCAGAATTTAAAACATTAACCATTCGCCATAATTTAGATTTATACAACGATTCGCAAAGTGATAAATTAATTAGAAAATGTGCGGAACGCTTTGAAATTGGTACTGTTTACATCAATAAAGCCATAGGAGAATTAATCAACCAGCTGGAACGCTACCGAATGGATGAACTCAAAAAACAACAAGCACCAGAAAAGAAAAAAACAATTACAGAAAGTCAAAAGGCAGAAGCTGTAAGCTTTTTACAACAAGATAAGCTCCTACAGCGCACCAATGAACTGATAGGTAAAAGCGGAATGATAGGAGAAGAACAAAATAGGCTATTGATGTATTTAATATTTACATCACGCAAACGGGAACATCCCCTACACATCATCTCCCTAGCAGCCAGCGGAGCAGGTAAAAGTTATTTACAGGAAAAAGTAAGTGAATTAATTCCCGAAGAAGACCGCATAGAAATGACCACATTATCCGAAAGCGCCTTGTATTACTTCGGACAACAGGAACTAAAACACAAACTTATATTAATAGAAGATTTAGACGGAGCAGAAAATGTACTCTATCCCTTACGAGAACTGCAAAGCAAACGAAAAATAACAAAAACAGTAGTTGCTACAGATAATAGAGGTAGTACAAAAACAATACACTTAACTGTTGAAGGTCCTGTATCGGTTGCAGGATGTACCACACAGGAAAGTATTTATGAAGACAATGCCAACAGGAGTTTTTTAATCTACTTGGACGAAAGCAAAGAACAGGACGAAAAAATAATGGCTTACCAACGGGCGCAAAGTGCAGGAAAAATAAACACAACAGAAGAAATGGAAACAAAATTCCTGCTGCAGAATGTACAACGTGTATTGCAACCTGTTAGTATAAGAAATCCCTATGCAGAAGTATTAAAACTGCCATTGGAAGTGTTTAAGCCAAGAAGAAGCAATGCACACTACTTACAATTTATAGAAGCGATTACTTTTTACAAGCAGTACCAACGGGCTCAAAGAGCCGATACTATTACAGGAGAGATTTATATAGAAACAACAATAGAAGACATTGCAGAAGCCAATGCACTTATCAAAGAAATATTACTCCGTAAAAGTGATGAGCTGAATACCGCTTGCAGAAGGTATTTTGAATATTTGAAAGCCTATTTAAAATCAGAAAATAAAATTCAGTTTACCACCAAAGAAATACGAGAAGCCCTAAAAACCAAACACAGCAATCAAAAGCGGTACATGGTTCAATTACTGGATAATAATTATGTAAAAAAAGAATTGCAAAAAGACCGCACGTATTTATATGAAATAGTAAGCTATGAAGAATATGAAAAGCTGAAAAATAGCATAACAACGGTGTTAGATACGATATTGGAAAACATCAAAAAAAATTTAACTACATCTGGAAAAGTCCAAAGTTCAATGACAGTTCAAAATGAAAATGAACTCCCGAAAGTATCATCAATAAAGAGAAAGAAAGCAATTATTACAGAAGTTCAACAAAAACAAGATACCCCACATTAAAAAATGAAACATTTACAAATCAACACGCCACAATACACATTTTTATTGCAAAACTTTAAAGAATGGTTAGATACATTGGGCTATGCCGAACCCACTGTAAACAGCCTACCATTGCACATACAGGAGCTATTGTACTTTTTAGAGCAAAAAAATATATTTCAGATTACACAGGTAAAACCAAGGCACATCAATGATTTTAGCAATTATTTGAAAAGCAGGGTAAATCTGAAACATGGAGGAGGATTGAGTACAAGCAGTATCAATAAAACGTTACTGGCAGTTACCACATTTACAAGCTATTTAGCACAAACAAATACGTATTTACTGGATGCAACTCCAAAAAGGTTAAGCAGTGAAGTAGATGAACGAATCATATTGACACAAGAAGAAATCAAACAATTGTATGAAGCCACGTTTTTAGAGCATAGACATAATACAATAGCAATGGGACAGCGTGACAGAGCTATTATAGCCATATTCTATGGTTGCGGTTTACGAAAGGACGAAGGCAGTAAACTAAATATTACTGATATTGATTTAATACGGAAATTAGTATTTGTAAGAAAAGGTAAAGGCAACAAACAACGCTATGTACCAATAGCCACGAAACATGCAGAGGATTTACAGGCATATATTGAAGAAGGACGTTACTGGTTTTTAGAACAGCATTACAGCAGTACCTGTTATAAACATCCTAAGAAGAAAGCGAATGGAGATACAGCAGCATTATTTCTGAATAATCAGGGACAAAGGATGCAGAGTTTTTATCAGCGGTTTTCCTATTTAAAAGAAAGAACAGAAATAGAAAAGTCATTCAGTACCCATAATTTACGGCACAGCATCGCTACTCATTTATTGCAAGGCGGAATGAAAATAGAAGAAATAGCCAAGTTTTTAGGACATAACAGCCTTGAAAGTACCCAGATATACACTCATATTATTAACCAGTTAAATCATAAAGAAAATGAATACAGAGAGCTTTCGCTACTACCTGAAAGAGAATAACCTTGCAGAACGGACGATACAGGAAAACATAAAAGATATTATCCGATTCAATGAATGGGCAACAGCAGAAAATTTCACAAGTATTGTACAGATGAATTACAATGAACTGTTAAAGTACGTGCAATACCTCAAAAAACAAGCGCTAACAGTACAAACGATTAATATAAGGGTAAACAGCCTACGCAAGTATTATAATCATTTAAAAGACGAAGGAATAATAGAAAAAAATCCAGCAAAACATTTACGTATAAAAGGCGAATTACAACGGATTACAGAAAACCCATTGAGCTATACACAGCTTGAAGAGCTATATACACAGTATTCAGAATACAGTAAAGAAAAAGAATATCATTTAAGAAATCTTGCAATGTTGGGTTTGATGATAGGACAAGGAGTACACAGTGGAGAAATTAAAGCAATGGAAGTCAAACACATTCAGCTGAATAATGGCACGGCATACATACCAAGCACAAGAAGAAGCAACAGCAGAACATTGAAATTAGAAGCTAGACAAATAATAACATTGCATTCTTACTTGAATACATTACCAGCCAACCAAGAAAAACTATTTGAAGGGAGTGTAAATAACTGGATGTTTCGATTAGCCAATGAACTCAAGGGAATTAACCCGATGATAAAAAACGCACAACACGTACGGGCATCAGTAGTATTACACTGGATAAAAATGTATGATAAAAGACAAGTTCAATATATGGCAGGACATCGCTACATCAATAGTACAAAGCATTATGAAGTACAGGAAATGGACAGTTTAACAGATATGCTTACAAAATATCATCCATTCGGGTAAAATCCTGATATCACAAATTGTGACATCAAGAAAATAACTAATTTTACGCTATCACAATAAGGTATCACAAATTGTGATACCTTTTAAAACCCTCTAATAATATGGTAAAGAACGAAAGCCTATCAATAATTCCATCGGAAAAAATAATTGATAAAATACTTCTATTACGTGAAGAAAAAGTAATGCTTGATGTGCATCTCGCTGAAATTTATGGAGTAGAAAACAGGGCATTAAAACAAGCGGTTCGTAGGAATTTAGATTTATTTCCAGACGATTTTATGTTTGTGTTGACTGAAAAAGAAGTAGAAATAGTGGTATCTCAAAATGCGATACCTTCCAAACAATATTTAGGAGGTTCTAATCCATATGCTTTCACAGAAACAGGAGTAGCGATGTTATCCAGTGTGTTAAAAAGCAAAAGAGCTAAAGAAATGAATATCGCTATAATGAGAGCTTTTGTAGCACTTCGTAAAATGCTTTTAAATAACACGGAATTACGTTTAGAAATTGAATACATCAAAAAGAAAGTTACTAATCATGATAAAAATATAGAATTGGTTTTTCAATATTTAGATGAATTACTTGAAAAGAAAGAGCATCCAAAGCCACGTAAACAAATAGGCTATAAACTACCGAAGAAGAAAAAGTAAGCCCACCGCACGGTTGCAGCACTTGCAATACAATCCAATTAAGGTAGAATATTTTTTATTTTGTATTGCAACAGCTACAACCCTTGCCAAACAACCCACAGCAGCCTATATATCTGTTTAGATTAAGGCAGAATATTTTTTGCGGTATATAAGCTGCTTTTACAACCCACGCAATCACACAGGCTAAAACCCACCGCACAAGCTAACACACAGGTAAAGCGGTGTTCACTACAGCAAGGCAAATACAAAAAGTTCGCCAAGCCAATACAGCACATTTTTATTTTTGTTTATTTTTTTAAGGTATAAAAAAGAGCTGTATTGCCCTTCGGGTGTTCCGCTACGCTACACAGCTTGTCATACTTTTCATTTACCTTGCTTCCGTTCACCGCAAGCTACTTTGTCCTGCAAGCTCTGTTCGCTCCATTCCGTTCGTTCCTCTCTCATTACGCTCACACAGCTTGCAGTCCACCGCTTGCAATAATTTGGCTCGCCTGCGGGTCGCTACTGGCTTCGGGCTGATTGATTTATTTGCCTACCGGCAGTATGGAAAGCCCTTGTGTTTACAACATAGGTCGCATCCGCTATTCGTTCCTCATAGCTCCCATGCTCCTACCAGTAGCTCCACTCGCAGGAGGCTCGCATGCACAACGTCCGCAATCCATTGCGCTACGCTTCATTCATTGCATCCGTTTCCCCTACGCTTGCTCAAGGCTGTTTTACTTGCTATACACACAATCCACAGACACGTATTAAATAAAATATATTTACACGTATTAAATTATTTACCACAGGTTTTTGTGTTAGGTGTCGCACCTTCCGCACGGAATAAACAACACAGCTTTATCATACTTTTGCAGTCCGTTTGGATGCTCATTTTTATTGATAGATAAACGCACAAATCAGCACACAAGCCATTATCTATCAATAAAAATCGAGCAAAAAAGGCCAAACAACTGAGCCAACCACCTAAAAACCAAAAAACACAGCCAAAAAAGGGCAAAAATAGCCCTTGGTTGGTTTTTATACACAGTATAGATAAGTAGAGCTGATTGTCAAGAAAGTGTCTTAAATCAAGCAAAAACAGCATTTAAGTAAAGTAGCACAAAATGTCTAATCGCCTGTAAATCAACGTTTTTAAAGCTGATGTAAAAAATAGCAAGATAAATGAGCGAAAGGCTTTTTTACATCAGCTTTAAAAATGCTCCAACCGTAGGGCGGAAGGGCGTGTAAGCCTGTGTGAAAATAAACTAAATCAAAGTACTGCTAATATTCTGTTTTATTGTGTGTCTGGAAGCATTGCGTATAATGACCAAGGTAGCTTGGCGAAGCATGAGGAACGAATATTTTGCCAAGCTAGAATTATACGCAGTGCGTGAGTGTCAGCCAAACAGAGTATTAATAGACCTTTATAGCTCCTTTTTTTTAACAATTTAAAGACCTCAAAACACCTACAAATAAAGGAGTTTAAGCATCTAAGAAAAATTTTAAATTCGTACAAAAATAAACAACATTTTTGCAAAGAGTAAACAAATAATTTACTACATTTGAAATACCCTAAAACCCACACACTGCCTAAAACGTGCGTATTTCCTACACATATAGCAATACCCACCCTACCGAAAATTTTTCATTTTCTGCAAATAAGGCTATAGTCAAAATACCGCATTTGAATTTTTTGTATGAAAAGGATAACCATTTAGGCTCAGTAATCACTACTGTGTCTGACAGGAAACTAGGGGTGGATGTAAATACAGATAATTTTGCTGATTACTACACTGCTGACATATTGAGTGCAACAGATTACTATAGCCACGGTTCAGTTA
>JBASCV010000144.1:0-1589 GCA_049651825.1 Bacteroidia bacterium | reverse complement strand
GGCCTCAACTCCCCTTCCCATCTGGAAATTACGGCTGTAGCCACTGCATTGCCCACCACGTTGGTTGCTGAGCGGCCCATGTCTAAAATTTGGTCGATACCCAATAACAACAACAAGCCCTCAACCGGAATATTAAAGTGCTGTAACATGCCCGCAATTACCACCAATGAAGCTCTCGGAATACCTGCCATACCTTTACTGGTAATAAGTAAAATAAGTAGCATTACTATTTGATCGCTCACACTCATATCAATACCATAAGCTTGCGCAATAAATACAGTTGCAAAGGTCATATACATCATAGAACCATCTAAATTAAACGAATAGCCCAGTGGCAACACAAAGCTGATGATGCGGTTTTCGCAGCCAAAACGCTCTAACGACTCAATGGTTTTTGGCATAGCGGCTTCTGAACTAGCAGTGCTAAAGGCCAATAAAATAGGCTCTTTGATGTGGTTTAGTAGCTGTAAAAAATTGATTTTCAGCGCAAAACAAATCAAAAACAACACCACAAACACAAAGGTTAACAAACCAACATAAAATGTACCTATTAGGTATAAATAGCCTGTAAGTACACCTAAACCTTGCTTTGCAACCACAGCCGAGATAGCACCAAATACACCCAATGGTGCAAATGCCATTACATAATTGGTAACTTTAAACATAACATGCGAAACTGCATCAAAAAAATCAACTACAATTTTTCCACCTTTACCAATTGATGCGGTTGCGATTCCAAAAAACAGGGCAAAAACAACAATCGGAAGAATTTCGTTTTTAGCCATTACGCCAACAATACTATCAGGAATAACATGTTCTATAAAATGTTTAGCATCAAAACCTTTACTGGCTTCAATACCTGTTTCGGCATTGGCGGGAGGCAATTCTAACACCATTTGTTTACCTGGTTCGAAAAAATTAACCAATACCAAACCTAAAAACAAGGAAATGATAGCGGCTGTGGTGAAATAGAGTAATGTTTTAATACCAATGCGTCCAACCGATTTAAAGTCGCCCACTTTAGCCACCCCCACTACAAGAACCGAAAACACCAATGGGGCAATTATCATTTTAATGAGGCGCATAAAAATGTCGCTCAGGATGTGCAATCCGGGCGCAATATCTTTCCAGAAATTACCAACAAGTATTCCTAGGAACATGCCTAGAAAAATTTGAACAATTAAGCTTGGTTTTTTGAATTTCATTATGTGATTTTTATATAATGGAAAACAAATATACGGTTTGTATTGTTAAGGATGGTTTAACTGTTTTATTGCCAAGAATTGTTTAAATGTTAAGGATGGTTGAAATAATTATCAGTCATCAGTAATTTTAACTAAATGAGTATAACTTTTTTATTAAAAAAAAGGTAAATTTCATATACTGGAAATTACTTTTGCTTTTTAGATAGGGTATAGCCTATTTTGTTCCGCAATTCAGGATTTTCTTTCTTTTCTGTTAATTCATCTATATATTGAAAAACAAGCTCTATGTTTTTCTTGTTGTTTTCTGTTGATCTTTCTAGTTTTTCTATGGCTAATCTTAAATCGGTGTTGTCTGTAAGCATTTTACGCATCTTTACAAAAACC
>JBASCV010000143.1:0-7598 GCA_049651825.1 Bacteroidia bacterium | reverse complement strand
GTTGTAGTGGTACCTGCGCTCTTTTTAAAATTTGCTTACGATAAAGCATTTAATCAGGGAATATATGATGTAGCGTATACCAATATTAGCATTTTAGGGCTTTTAGGTGTTGATGAACTGATGCTGGCATCTAAAGTTTTAGGAAAAGTTCCTAAAATGAAAAGTTTGATTAAGTGGATGTGGAGAGAGAGGATAGTTAGCAAGGCAGGGAGTTTCATTACAACCGCTTCAAAAGCTATTACTAAAACAAGGTTGCCTAGTGAATTTATGGAAGCATTAAAAGTAATGGGAAAAACGGAGGATGAGATTTTGGATTACTTTATGAAATACCATAATGACAATAGCTTTAGATTTTTAAATGAAGCAGAAGATTTAGTTACGCAATTTCCTGCATTTACAAAAGCCGAAGCTTATACACTTTGGGGCTACACTACCGATAATTTTTATTTACAATTAAATGATTGGCTCCGTAGGGGTATTAATACTTCACAAACGCAACAACTAACAAGCATTCTTCAATCTGCTTTAAACAAAGCAACTAAGTATAGTGACGGTATTGCATACAGGGCAATTGGCTTCAAGCCTTCAGAAGCAACGGAACTTGCAAATTTTCTTGCAAAACATCAAAAAGGCGGCATTGTTAAGTACGATGAATTCGTGTCTTGCGCCAGCACCAAAGAAGCGGCTTTTTATGATAAGGCGACAAAGAATGTTAAAATAGTAATTGAAAATCTAAAGCCTTTCGCTGATATTTCTCCTTTTGCAGATGGAATCAAATTTAGAGGGTATGTTCAGAAAGAATTATTGTTAGAGCCGGGAAGAAGCTTTGAAGTCCTTGATTGCTTTGAATTGAATGGGGTCCATTTTATTAAATTAAAAGAATTTTAACATGAGTGATGAAAATAATGTTCCGGATTGGGTCAAGGATTTATTATCTGAAGAGGATAAATTTTGGAAGTTTACATATTCAGGTTTTTCATTTGATGAAAAAGTAAAGCATTGGTCGGGTACTTTATTTCGCCAAATGCGCTGGCAAGTTGAAAGTGGATTAGATCCATACGCTATTTATAGTCTGGAATGGTACAATAACGTAAAAAAAGAAGAGCGCCACTTTGATGAAATAATGGACGTAGTTTTCACAAAGTACTGGGAAGATCTTTGGAGTAAAGAAGAATATTTAAAACGAATTACCCAGGCCACAGACACCAGCTTATAATATAAAAGTCGTAGGCGATATAACGAATTTGTAATTCATTTTGGTATGAAGACTTTGTTAGGTGAGTATAAAGCAAAAATTAAATTTAAAATGTTCTTTAATGATAAAACAAGTACTTGCTCGTTATACAAATATGCCTGAGGCCTTGTTAAAAAGGTTGTAGCCGAGGACGCTACTACCAACTGGGGAAGCAACAATTAAATTAAGTGCTCATTTGATTGTGACATAATTTGTATTACTAGCATCAATATCCAATAGGGCAGAGGGCTACGGTGTAAGCGTGCTTATACATATTGTTGGAATTGAGAATAACAATAGTTGTTGGAGATGATTAAATAAATTATGATTATATTAAAGTGCCTCAATTTACTTTTTTATAAATTATTGTGTTTCTATGATATGGTAGCTAAATGTATGAGAATCGGCTGAACACCCAGATCCAAAATTAATTATAAAATTAGTAGTGCTAGGTGTTATCCATACTTTAGATATATCGTTAGCTGCTTTACTGTTTGTTGGACTTATAACTACTATTGGAGGAACAGCGTATGCTTTATTGAATGTAATGGTTAATGTTCCTCCTGACAGAGTTCCTGTAGGGTCTGGAGTAAATGAAAAATTTCCTGCTATGTCTGTTGCATTTGTTAATCCTGTTGCATCGGTATTTGATGAGCTTTTTGACAGTGAAATCGTCTGTTGACTTTGTAAATGCCCATTTTTAATAGCAAGTCGGCTATTAGTACTGGGTGTAGTTGTCCCAATTCCCACATTACCGGTAGCATCAACAGAAATACGTGCCGTATTATTTGTGTAAAATTCTAGGTTTCCTGCACCCACAGTACCTATTGCTAAACCATTATTACCAGCAAGTGTATTGTTTGCCGAACTACCCAAATGAATAAATGCACTGGTTGTATTATTGTATAAAGAAACCATTGATGATGCAGCAGAGCCCGCATTTGGGTTTTGGATTTTTAATTCGTTTGCATAATCTACGTTATTGTATAAGTGCATTTTTACATTAGCAGTTGGTGATGCCGTACCAATACCCACATTCCCCTGGATAATAGCTCCATCAGCAGGTGCAATGCTTGAGTTAGCATACGAAGTACCTACGGCAAGAGCACCGCCAATATCCAATTTGTTCCCTGCATTGGTTACTCCTAAACCTACATTACCTTGTACTATTAAACCATTTGTAGGTGCAGTGCTTGTTCCAGAGTAGGACGCCCCAATTGCAACTCCTCCTTCAACATCTAGTATATTAACTGGAGTAGCTGTTCCAATACCCGCTTTACCAGTTTGAGTTAAAATTAAACTAGGGTTTAGCGTAGAATTCATAATCGCATAATTGTCGGCAGTTCCACCGTTATCACTTTTTAAGCCGGAGTACCATTTCAACGTTCCATCCGATGCTATATGATTAGTTGCAGATTTATCCCCTTTCAGAATAAGTGCTGGTGTGCTAGACGAGTTTGGATCCAATACCGTAGAGCCGCCAAAAACATGAAGTTTTTGGGTTGGCGCTGCTATTCCCACACCCACATTTCCATCGCCATTAATTACGAAACGACTATTGCTTCCTTCTTTTACATCAAGTAGATAGGCTCCAGCATCTACTGATGCAGCTTCAATTTCTACTAAAGAAGCTGTTCCCGTAATAGTTGGTACACCATTACCAATTTCAAACAAGTTAGATACAGAAGCTGTGCTTGGTGAAAACACAAAACGATGATCAGAGGTTATTTGTAGTGTATTTGATGCGTTAGAGGAGTTAACAATTTTTAATGGCGAACTAGTTCCTCCAACGTAATGAATTGTTAACTTTTCGTTTGGCGTTTTTGTGCCAATACCAATATTGCCCCCAGAAGTAATGCGCATGCGCTCTAAGCTATTCGTAGCAAAAGCAAAATCTATTGCATCTGTAGTACCAATAAAATTGTTATTTATAGTAGAGCCTATATTTGCTGTTGGTGCTGTAGTTGATGCATTCCCTACATTTGCCCATGCTCCTAATGAACCCGCTGTAACCCAACTCAATACTCCCGAACCATTGTTTGCTAATATTGAGTTTACAGCTCCTTGCACTGTTGGTAAGGTTAATGTGTATGAAGCGGAAGTTGCACCAGTTTGTATGGTTACAGTTTGAGTTGCATTTGTTGTGTTGTTAAAAATAAGAGAGCCGTTTGCTATACTTGAACCCATTCTAATTGTTCCGTTTACATGTAGTAATGATGATGGAATTATTGTACCTATACCAATATTTCCACTTCCATCAACAGTTAATCGTGGTAAATTGTTTGTTCCTAACTGTAATTTTGTAGCAGCGTTCGTTCCGATATTCATACCACTTGCGCCTGAAGCGGTAGTGTTATTAGAGCTATTTAACGATATTCCTCCACTTACATTTGCATCATTTACTAAAAATATAGATGTAATGGCGGTGCTACCACTATTATTGTTATTTAATGTTATGCCGTAATCACTAATATTATTTGAATTGTATTTAACGTGCAATGGTGATGTGGGAGTTGCAGTTCCAATCCCTACATTACCATTTGCAAAAATACCAGCATAATTGGCACCTCCACCTGTTGCCGAAAAATAGCCCCCTATGTGTGTGTTGCCTGTGCCACTACCATTGGTTTCAAAATACCCTGCAGTATTGGTTACTGACGAACCTTGCCCTGTGTTGGTCGCTTTTAATGCGGTTGAAGCGCTACCATTTGTAGTAACAAAAACTGCATCAGATGTGTTTGTCGAGTTTGTATTTATAAAACTGCCCACACGGCCTGTTCCAGCAGTTTCTGTGGCTAATGCATCTGATGCATTGGATGCATTGGTTAATTTAAAAACGCCTCCTTTTCCTGTTCCGTTTGTTGAGGCATAAAAAATTTCGGCTGAGCTAGTGCTATTGGTTATTTCAAATTTACCAGCTTTGCCTGTGCCTGAATTTGTTGCTTGTATTGCTTCACCGCTCCCTGCTGTTTCTGCTAGCAATGATGGTGCCGTGTTTGATGTACTTGATAATACAAAATGCCCAGCTTTTCCTGTGCCTGCTGAGTTCACATTTAAAGCCGAATTTGCAGTGTTTGCAGCGTTGGTAATTCTAAATGTTCCTGCACGCCCTGCCGTTCCAGTATTTGTAGCGTTTAGAGCATCTCCTGTTCCTGTAGTTACACTTTCAATTGCATTTGAATTGTTTGCTGGGTTACTTATATTAGCTCCCAAAGCTGCACCAAGTCCTGTATTTGCAGTAAATAATGTGGCAACAGTACTGTTACTATTGCTAGTTGCAACAAGTGTACTTACAGTGCTGGTATTTAGTGTGTTTTGAAAATATCCGGTGCTTTCAATCGTATTTGAGCCTACAACATGAAGTTGAGCGCTAGGCGCTAGGGTACCCACTCCTAATTTTCCTTGTATAATAGCACCATTTGTAGGTGCTGGAGTTAATCCTGAATAAGTAGCACCAATAGCTACACCTCCTTCAACATCTAGTTTATTTACTGGTGTGTTTGTGCCAATGCCAACATTAGCACTATTGTTGTTATAAATGTTATTACCGCTTTGTGTCCAAACAGAGTTTATTGTAGTGCCAGTTAGCGATAGCCCTGTACCCATTGTATAATTTACACCGCTAGAATCGTTTCTCCATGCTGGGTTTCCTCCCGAATCTGTTTTCCACACCATGTTCGGGTGCATATCTCCTGCTAATACGGCTCCGCTACGTTTTACAGAGTTCATTGCTACTGAAAGTGTGTAGTTTGTAGTGTCAATGTTTGTAACATCAATAATACTATCGCCTGCAATGTGCAATACTCTTTTACTCCAAGTAGGTGCACCAGTTCCTGTTGATTCTAGTATTTGCCCATTACTACCAACTGTTGTAAAGTTGTATGCTGCTCCATCAGAATAAGATACGCTTCCTGCGCTTCCTATGTTTGCGGTGTTTGTACCACCATTAGCAATTGGCAATACTCCAGATACTTGTGTTGTAAGGTTTACGGCTCCTGTAGCAATATCGGCATTTTGAATCTGACCCCAAGTAGGGATACCGCTTGCATCGCCATGAAGCACTTGGTTGGTAGCTCCTTGATTTTGAAATAAGCTTGATGCAAGTATTGGATTAAAATAATTGGGTGCTGCACTAATAGCTGAATTGTTTCCAAAAACAGTAAATGGGGCTGCATTATTTAACGAAAACTCAATATGTGGTGTTGTCGTATCGTTTTGAACTTGAGTTGTGAATAAAGGCAACAAACTGTCGGCAGTAACTTTAGTAACAGTACCTAAGCTAAGTGTTTGCCACGATGCTAGTCCTGTAGCATCAGATGTTAATATTTTTCCTGCCCCTTCAGTACCATCGGTAATTTTTATGGGGTCTTGAACTGTTAGTGTATCGGCTATTCGTACTGTACCATTAACGCTCAATTTTGCAGTTGGTGTTTGAGTTCCAATGCCAACTCGGCCTAAAGTATCAATTAATACTTTAGCACTATTATCAATTTTAAATTGAATATCAGATACTGTGCTTGTTCCAATGTTTAATATTGAATTTGAAACGATATTGGCTTGTTCTGATGTAGTTGTGCTAAACTCTATTTCGTTACCCTGACCGTTTTTTATTGCAATGGCTGACGATGCTACGGGAGCCATTCCAACACCTAAATTACCTCTGTTTATTGCTACATCGCCATTGGGTGCAATAACTATGCTTGTATCATTATTGGTTTTTATGATTAAGTTATTATTTGATGTAGTTCCTAAAAATGCATTTGGTTGAAGTGTGTTATTATTACCTGTTGTTTTCCAACCATCTATGGCTGTTAGTGCTGCGTATGATAAACGTGCGTATGGTACTCCCTGAAATCGAGTACGCTCTGGCATTGAAATATAATTGTTCGGAACAAGGGCTATTTCTACTTGCAGGTATTTGTTTGATGTAGCCCAGCTTATATTGTCAAAATTAGATGTTGCGTTTGTACCAGTTCCTATTACTAATGTAAAAAGCCCATATTTATTGGTTCGTACATTAAAATGCTCTTCGGAATAATCCAATGTGCCGCCTGATAAAGCGTTGTAAATACTGAATTTTACATTGATGGTAGTGTCAGCAAATGGTAATCCGTTTGTGTTGTCGCGTGCAATTGCCTGATAATTTATGCCTATAGAATCCACTTGCGCGAATACTTTAGTAGTTGTTAATGTTGCAAAAAATAAAATTGCTACTGCTAGGTATGTTTTTTTTACACAAAAAAGTATCTTTTCCATCATATAAGATAAGAATAATTGAAACTATGGTATATATGCACTAAAGATAATAAATATCCTGCAATTAATTGTAATACTTTGAAAAATAAGAAGGTAGGTAATGGTGAGCTTTAAATTTTGAGCACTTCAATTTAAAAACTGTTTAAATTTTATTTATAATAAAAAGGAGTAGCTTTTTTTAGAATGCGTTGATGAAAGCAGGTTATTAAGGAATTTTTACTCCAATCACTAAAATATCATCAACCTGATCAAGATTGCCTCGCCATTCTTCAATGGTTTTGTTTAGTATTTGTTTCTGTTTTTCAATAGGTTCTTTATTGATATCCATTAACAATACACGGAACGGAATGGCCATAAACTTACGTCCAAATGGTCCTCCAAATTGGTCGGCATAACCGTCAGAGAAAATATATATTGTATCCCCACTTTGAAGTTGAACGGTATGGTTGGTAAACTTTTTCTTTTCTTCGCCTAAAAAGAAACCAATTGGGAATTTATCTGCTTTGGTTTGCAATAGCTGGCCGTTTCTTACAATGTATAATGGATTATAAGCCCCTGCATATTGCAATTCTAATGTGTTAAAATCAATGGTACAAAACGATATATCCATACCGTCTTTTGCTTGGCCTTCTTCATGTTCGTGGCCGTGGTGTAATGTTTCGCTCACTCCTTCGTTCAAGATATCTAGAATTAACGAAGGTGTGGTTAAGTTGTTATTTACAACGGCTTGTTTTAATATGTTATAACCAACAATCGACATGAATGCACCTGGTACTCCATGTCCTGTACAATCTACAGCTGCAAACATTACTTTGCCATTTTTTTCTTCTATCCAGTAAAAATCGCCACTTACAATGTCTTTTGGTTTGTATAATACAAACGATTGAGGAAGTAGTTTTTTTACTAAACTATCTGGCGGCAATATGGCTTCTTGAATACGTTTTGCGTACTTAATACTATCAGTAACATGTTTGTATAGTACTTCTAACTCTCCATTTTTAGCTTCAATTTCTTCTTTTTGGCGAACTACCTGTTCGGTACGCTCAATCACTTTTGCTTCGAGTACGCGCTCATTTTCACGCAAATCTTCACGCATCTTTAATAACGC
>JBASCV010000142.1:0-8051 GCA_049651825.1 Bacteroidia bacterium | reverse complement strand
ATATTGTTCCTATTGGGATGCTCTTGCTAAATGCAACGATACCGCAGATCGTGTACAGCTCTCGGAGTATATGTTAAGAGGGATTGAAGAAGTTTTTGCATCAGAAAACGAAGAGGGCTTTTTATTATGTTCCGAGTTGGCAAAACCGTATGGCATACCATGCGATAAAACAAAATTCATCCAATGCGTGGAAGCAATAAAAATTAATATAGAAGAAGACATATTAGAGTTACGTAATTCCGACCCTGAAATTGTTCTGCTTTTGGCAATGTTAAATGCAATTCTAAATTCCACATACGATATTCAGGAAGTGTATGAAGAATTAAAATCAGGTAGGGGTGAAATTTTAGAAGATTATTTTTTGATTGATGGTATTGATAACCCGATGGTACTTAGGAATAAACGATTGTTATTTGAATGGCAAGACCGTTATTATAAAGCTTTAGTTGACGTCTTTGAAGAAGCCATAAAAGGAGATTTTGTTAAGAAAGACCGCTATATAGATGCTGAGTTAAAAGAGTTCTCCCGGATTTTCAACGATGAATCTGCGACAGAAAAAAGGTGGGATTATTTAAGCAAACGCCTTGGATGTAAATCTATCGAGGTTGATTTATTGTTCAAAAATAGAAATGAAATTGAAGCGGGAGCGTATACGAATACCGTATTTAAGAAGGATGATGAACATAGATTCATCATTGCTAAACTGCTTGCTATTCGGCAATATGTAAATTTCCTTATCAGAAAGGGCTCATCTGATAATGAGAGTGCGGGCAAAATGGCACCAAGAGGATCACAATTATATTCTAGGAAATCACGCGGTGCCAAAAAGAAATTCGATGATCTTAGCCTCGATAAAAGATTTCATAATGAACAACTACTTATAAATATTTGCAAAAGACTATGTACACAAGTGTTTGATACTCCCCCTGATGCAAAATATGACCCTATGAAGAAAACATATACTTGGCTGGCTTCTATACGAAAGCTTGCAGCATTAGCTCATGCGATAGAAGACAATAAACTGCTTAAAAGAACTTTTCAGCTTGATGCAGACAGAGGACGGTGTTATCTTTCTTTCTTTCCGCTGGTTACGAAAGAAAGTACAAAACGAGCTGACAAGGAAAAAAGCACAAAACAATTTGAAGACAAACAAAGAAAGCATTGCGAAAAATATGTTGGACACTACACTGACTTGGTAAAGGAAGAGCGAGAAAAAATGGATAAAAAACCTCTTTAAATATTTTCCTCTTAAACTACGGTATACAGTTATCTACTGAATTCTGTTTTTAGCATAACTCGAACTCATTCCTTAGAAAAAAAATAAGTGTGTTTTAATTTTGTGTCTATGAAAATAGAGCAAACTAAAAATACACTTACTCCAACCAACGCTCCTGATGCGTTGTACCGCGCTAACCATATAATACATACCGTTTATCAAATCGTTGCACTAGGAACAACCCTTTGCAACGAGGAAGCTGTTTGTAATGGGCTATTCAATAGAACAACAATAATCAGCCGATGAAACAGGAAAACAAGATACTTCCTGTTGACGGGAATAATAAGGTTGTCAAATGCAATCCGGATTTGCTACACTCACAGCCCGATTCCAGGCACCAGCAAAAAAACGAAAGTCCAGAACCTCAATCAGAAAAACCAAAAATGAAAAGCAGCCCAGATGAATTAAGAAAGCTCATCAACGAAACACCAAAAAGAAAAAGCGGTGCTACGGTGGCGAAGCTATCTCCTGAAAAACCAGAAGCTCAGTTTTTAAAACAGGCCCTGTCAGCCATTGAACCGGCACACATACAGCAGTACGAAAAAACGGAAGGTAAATTAGAAGCCATCCATGAGCATAAGCTCCTGTATAAAGGTCAACTTAACCACTACTACGTGCTTGGAACCCTATCACAGGACCTGAATAATTTGATTATAACGTTGATGGTGGAAGACCCTTTCAACGGAAGAAAAGAAAGAATAAAAATTGATTTGTATGAGCGCAATGCTATTTGTGAATTTGCACAACAACTGTCTGACTTGTTTGGTGAAAATACCAAACAAGTAGAAACCGAACTTTTTGAATTAACCGACCTGTTGGAAATCTATAGGGAACAACAACTGGAACAGTGCAGAGCCAACTATCAACCTGAATACAGGGCTTCCATGCCCATGACGGTAAATCAACAAAAGCAAGCCGTTGATATTTTATCCAAACCCAAGCTTATTCAAACGATTTCTCAACTAATTGCAGATTCAGGATTAGTGGGAGAAGAAAGAAACGCACTATTGTTATTCATTGCGGCATCTACTTACAAGATGCAACAACCCCTGCATGTAGTTGTTCAAGGTGAAGCAGGGAGTGGGAAAAATTATCTGGTGAACCATATAGCGCAATGCTTTCCACCCGAAGACGTTTTTTCATTAACCAGAGCAACCAGCAACTCTTTTTACCACTATAGGAACGAGCTGTTGGATAAGTTATTGGTGATGCGCGATTACGATAGTTTGGATGCACAGGCACGTAAAGCGCTGACCCAGCTACAGGATACAAAAGCCATCGAACTGTCCACTACTGGAAAAGATAAGTACGGCAACATCACTTCCAGCATTAAAAACATACGTAGCCATTTTGCTTCCATGCTGGTATCCGAATCAACAAACATCGTGGGTGAAGCCCTAACTATCTGCATAGACGAAAGTGAGGAGCAAACAAAAAAAGTAATTAGCTATCAAAACAAAAAATTAGCAGGTGCTATTGACAGCAGCGAAGAACAAAAAGCAAAGCAGTTGTTACAAAATTGCACCCGAAGCATTAAAACCTGCGAGGTCATCAACCCCTATGCCGATAAAGTGAGCCTTCCTTTCGATATAAAAATGTTGCGCAAGCTCAATATGCAGTATCAGGCTTTTGTTCGTCAGATAACTCTGTTGCACCAGTACCAACGTAAACGCGATGCAAAAGGAAGATTAATAGTAGAGCCGGAAGATTTAAGGTTAGCCGCAGAGTTATTGTTTGGAAGCATACAGCTCAGTGCGGATACAATGAACCCTGCGCTGAAACAATTTTTTAAAGATGTAAAACAGTATGTATGCGAAAAACAGAAAGAAGAAGGACAAGCAACAAGCACATTCAACCATAAAGAATTAAGAGAGGCATTGAACATGAGTAAAGCAGCTTGTTTTAAAAAAGTGCAACAATTGGAAGTGATGGGTTATGTACAAAAAAGCGCAGGTTTCGCTAACAAGGGATTTTCTTACACAATAACCCATTGGGATGATCAGGATAAAATACGGGTAAAAATACAAAAACAGTTGAGTGAACAATTGGAACAATTAAAGCAGCTATGAGAACCACTAGGTTGCTAGTATAGCAAAGGGTTAGACGCTAGCGTTTCGTGTTTCAACAAGTGTGCAGGGTGAAGATAGGCAAGCAGGGTAACGAAAACGATAAAAATGAGCATCAGAAGAGCAAAAAAATAGCCGTGAGAACCACTAGGTTGCTAGTATAGTAAAGGGTTGACCGCTAGTGGTTCTCGTTTCTCAAAGTGTGCAGAAAGTGTACAAACAAAGGTTAAAAATAAATGACGATGAAAGGTTTACCGATCTATAACGAAGAATATGTAAAGCTGTTGGATGAATTTACCGTTGCGGTTAGCGCCCAGGGGTATAGTGCAGGAAGGGAACCCATTTATCCGACAATGATTAGGGAGTTTTTATTTTTTTGTGAAAACAAAGCCATTGAAAGCATAAGCGATATAAAGGCAAGGGATGTATTGGATTATTTAGATTATTTAAGAGAACGTCCAAACCAGTGTCGAGCAGGTGGGTTAAGCGATTCGGTGCTAAGGCAACAACAATATTCGCTTCGGTTGTTTTTTGACCATTTTGTAGAAACAGGTTTGTTGCTTTCTTCTCCCGTACACCTACCAAAGTTTGGTGCATTCAAATACAATGAACGAAAGCCTTTAAGTGTCGAAGAAGTAGCGGTTATTAAGAAGCATTGCAGGGGGTATGCCGACAAAGCGATCCTTGCACTTGCTTATGGATGCGGGCTTAGACGAACGGAAATAGAACGTCTCAATATAGGCGATGTGCTTTTAAACGGAGGTATGCTAACCGTACGAAAAGGAAAATACAGTAAAAGCAGAACCATTGGACTATCAGATAATATAATACGGGACCTTAGAGCGTATGTTGTTTATGAACGTACATCTATTGCACAACGCTTCAATACAAACAATAAAGCGTTCTTACTGAACCGTATAGGCGGTCGTTTAATGGGACAAGATATACACACACGGCTCAAACGTTTGGTAAAATCAACAGGAGATAAAAACCTGATAACAAAACAAGTGTGTTTGCATGTATTGAGGCATAGCATCGCCACCCATTTATTGGATAACGGAGCAGGTATCGAATTCGTCAAAGAGTTTTTAGGGCATGAGGAATTAGATACAACCCACCTGTATACCAAAAGAAGAAAACGGCAAAAGTTGATACAACGGTCATCTGACGAATTTTTTAGAAACAATAACAGCAATAACAACACCGAAAAAACATGGTAAGCTTTGAACACTATTTAGCACAGCAAAATTATGCACCATCTACACAAAGAAGGTATAAGTTAAACGTAGAAGCATTTATTCAAAGCAATCCCGAGCCAATTAAATGTGAATACAAGGACATTTTAAATTATTTGGAGGAGTTGAACAAATACACCCCTGGAACCAAAACACGTTCGGGTAGGCTTAATGCAATAAAAAAATATTACGATTATCTAATAGAAACCGGTCAACGCGAAACCCACCCGTGCAAGGCGCTTAACCTTAAAGGTAACAAAAAACGCAAATTAATATTTACTGATTTGTTCAGTAGTGATGAGCTTGAACAATTGATGAATCAGGAAGAAAAATTTGCTCACCTGAGAGTAAAGAACCAACTTATGATGTCATTGCTTATCTACCAGGCATTGATGCCTCAGGAGGTTTTAAAGCTAAAAGTACAGCATGTGGATCTTGACGATGGAACTCTTTATATTCAAGGTGGACGTGTAAATATGCAGCGATGGTTGGAACTTCACCCAAGGCAGTATGCCATTATTGAAACCTACCTTCACGAAACAAGACCACGGCTATTGCAAACAAGTGGTATTGAAACGGATGCTCTATTATTAAACTACAGAGGCAGGCCCGTTAAGGTAGATGATGTTTCATTTATTGCGGAAAGAGCCAAGCCTTTGTTTCCTGATCGGAATTTGAATACGAAAGCAATACGTGATAGTGTACTTGCCAATATGCTCAACGAAAATAGAATGCCAGTGGAGCAAGTACAATTATTCGCAGGTCACCGTTGGATATGTTCTACTTTGCGGTGCCGACAAACACCAATGACGGATCAAAGAGCAATCCTCAACAAATATCATCCGTACGAGTAAGCGTAGGCAGCATTATAGAACGAATGAGGGGGGGCAGACCAAAAGCTCAAGAGCAACGGAAATTGAATTGGGCTAAAGGGAGTTGGATAACATCCTCGATGATGATATTTAACTTGTAAAAACAGGATTTTTTTAGTAAATTTGTAGTAAGAATTATGGCAAAAAAGAGAGAAATAGATGTAGAAATTGACAAGTTAACCAACTCAATCGTCAATGTCATTTCAGGTGATGTTTTAGAAACAGAATTTCACCTTGTATCAAAAAAAGAAATAAAGAAAAAAGATTGGCTTTTTGATTGGCATTTGGAATTAGCCAACAAACAAGCTCAGGTATATAAAATGACAATTAAGGATAACGAAGCTATCATTCAGGGGCTTATATCTTTTCAAATTGATAATGGATTTGTTTCTGTTAACTTAATAGAAAATGCAAAGTTTAATAGAGGTAAAAGCAAACTTTATTATGGTGTGGGTGGTAATATGTTTGCATTTGCATGTCTAAAATCAAAAGAGTTAGGCTTTGGAGGGTATATAGGATTTGTTGCAAAAACATCATTAATTGTTTATTACAATAATGCTCTTGGAGCTGAATTGGCTTTAGGGCAAAGAATGTTTATAGGAGAAGAATCAGCGGAAAAATTAATAAATCAATATTTCAAAAAAAAATAATCATGAAAAAGTTAAAACCAGAACCCTTAGAAATAGACCTTTACGTGAGTCCAAAGAAGATGACTGATGAGGAAAGAAAGGAACTTGGCGAATTTATTGAACGGGTAAGACAAAGCAAAAAAAAGAAACATAAAAAGGCTGCTTAATCTTTCCTGAAAAATGTTTGAAAACGAAGTCATAAACGGCTTCGTTTTTTTATTGCCTTAATAATTTGATTTTTAATCTAAATTAGAGTTTCGTTGCAATTCCCCTAAAAGCAAAAAGTCCCCCGAAAGGAACTTCTTACCGACCAGGGACACCCCAATCCAAATACTTGTTAATAATAACAGTACAATTGTACACAATATTTTTGCTTTACAAAAATGTAAAGTAAACTTATTTTACTAAACGGGCTTTGTATTTGTTATTCGCATTTCGCTCTGTGTATGCAGAGTTCTACAGCTACGACATTCACGGAAACGTGAAAACCCTCATACAGGATAACCCGTCTTTAGCTGGTTTAAGCCCTTCACAACAGTATAAAAAAATTGATTATCTTTATGACTTAGTGAGTGGAAAGGTAAATGAAGTAAAATACCAAGATGGTGAACTGGATGCTTTTTATCATAAATACGAGTACGATGCCGATAACCGCATTACCAATGTGATAACCAGCAAGGATGGTGTGATATGGGATAAGGAAGCAAACTATTTTTATTACCAGCATGGCCCATTGGCACGTGTTGAATTAGGCGACCAAAAAGTACAAGCAATGGATTACGCATATACCATACAAGGTTGGATTAAGGGTGTAAATAGCAACACCCTTAAAGAAACCCGTGATATTGGTAAGGATGGGGAAACTACTTCTACCAACCTGCACCAACACGTAGGGCGTGATGCAGCAGGCTACTCATTGAACTATTTTAATGGTGATTACGCTTCAATAGCAACATTAACAAATAATTTTATTGCTGACGAATCTTCTGCTAGCTATATAAATGCCTTTGCACCTAACTTGTACAATGGTAACATTAGTCACATGGTTACTGCTATAAACGATTTAACAACACCAAGCTCGCCCGTTGTATCACCGCAGTTAACAGCATATAAATACGACCAGCTGAACCGTATCAATGACATGAAAGCGTTTAGGAACATTAGTTTGGCAGGTAATGCATGGCAAAGCTCTACAGGAGAAGTGGATAGCTACAGAACATCTGTAACATATGATGCAAACGGAAATATATTGACCTTAAACCGACAAGGGGTTTATGGCACTAGTGTAGATATGGATTTGTTGGAATACAAATATGAAAACATAAGCAACAGCTATACACGAAACACTAATAAATTACGTTATGTAACAGATGCCGCCAGCAGTGGTAACTATGCTACGGATATAGATAACCAAAGTGCAAACAATTATGAATACGATGAAATAGGTAATTTAATTGCCGATGCACAAGAACAAATTGATAATATTGAATGGACTGTGTACGGTAAGATAAAATCTATTTCACGAACAACGGGTAGTACCAAACCTGATTTGGTATTTAATTACGATGCGTCTGGAAACCGTATTTCAAAAACAATGATACCACGTGATGGTAGTGGACAACGCCCAACCGATGAGTGGGTTACAACCTATTACGTACGTGATGCACAAGGCAATGTGATGAGTACCTATGAAAAAGAGGACGATACGTACAAGCTAAAAGAACAGCTATTATACGGTAGTAGCCGATTGGGTACATTGAACAGGGATATTGACCTTGTTACTTATACGCCAGAGGATGTAGTTAGCCGAACTGCTGGTAAAAAAACGTTTGAAATTACAAATCACTTAGGCTCAGTAATCACTACTGTGTCTGACAGGAAACTAGGGGTGGATGTAAATACAGATAATTTTGCTGATTACTACACTGCTGACATATTGAGTGCAACAGATTACTATAGCCACGGTTCAGTTA
>JBASCV010000141.1:0-2358 GCA_049651825.1 Bacteroidia bacterium | reverse complement strand
CTGTAGGAGTTACTTCTTTTTCGTCAACACCTAATTTATCAACGATAATGGCTTTTACTTTTGTTGCAATTTCTGACATTTTTTAAATGTTTTTAAGGTTAATTCAAGTGCAAAGATATAGTTATGTGTAATATAACAAAAAAAATAATCTAAAAATCAACTAACAATGGTTTTAGTGTTTTGATATTCAGGTGTTTGTGTGTTAAAAACTGCTGCAAAAACAACTTGTTTTAGTGGTATAAAAAGCTAAAAAGAGCTTGTTTTTATAATTACATTGGATTAACAGGTGTTATGAATTGGCAAATTTGTTTTAAGCATAACATTGCAAATAAAGAAAACGTAGCTTTGTAAAAAATAGTTTAATGAAAAAGATTGCAATTTTTGCTTCAGGCGAAGGCACCAACGCGCATAACATAATCAACTACTTTAAGCACTCAACTACTATAAAAGTTGAATTGGTTCTTTCTAACAATTCGAAAGCAAATGTTTTAAAAAGAGCAAGTGATGAAGGGGTGAAAACGGTTGTTTTTGATAAACAATCTTTTTACGAAAACCTAACTACTATTAATATTCTACAATCAAAACAAATTGATTTGATTGTACTTGCAGGTTTTTTATGGAAAGTGCCTGAAAATTTAGTAAATACTTTTTCTCATAAAATAATCAATATTCACCCAGCTTTACTTCCTAAGTTTGGCGGAAAAGGCATGTATGGTATGAATGTGCATAAAGCGGTGGTTGAAGGAAAAGAAACACAAACAGGTATTAGTATTCATTTTGTAAATAATAATTACGATGAGGGAGCAATTATTGCTCAGTACAAATGTACTGTAGAGCCAACAGATACTTCAGAAATTGTTGCTCATAAAGTACACGAATTGGAAAGGCAATTTTTCCCAAAAGAGATTGAGAAAGTATTGATGAATCAAGACTAAATAATAGTTTAAGAACCCGGTTCGGAATAAATAGTATACATGATTTTTAGGCGTAAAGGATAAAAATGCTAAAAGCGTATCAAAATAAAAATGTAATTGAAGCGGGCTGTGATGAAGCTGGGAGAGGTTGTTTGGCTGGTGCCGTTTTTGCTGCAGCTGTGATTTTACCCAAAAACTTTAAAAACGAACTGCTTAACGATTCGAAAAAGCTCAATGAAAATCAGCGAAACGAACTTCGTAAGATAATTGAAGACAAAGCTTTGGCATGGGCAGTAGCAAGTGTTAGTGTAGAGGAGATTGATCAAATAAATATTTTAAATGCTTCTATATTAGCTATGCATAAGGCAATAGAACAATTGAGCATAGTTCCCGAAAGTTTATTGATTGATGGTAATCGGTTTAAACCTTACCCTTTTATCCCTCATGCCTGTATCATTAAAGGCGATGGTAAATACATGAGCATTGCTGCCGCCTCTATTTTAGCCAAAACGCATCGTGATGAATATATGGAAAAATTACACGAAGATTTTCCGATGTACGATTGGAAAAAAAATAAAGCATATGGTACGCTCACACACCTTAGAGCACTTGTAAAATACGGTGTTTCTCCTTATCATCGAAAAAGTTTTCGGTTGGATTATACCACTAGTGTTGAAAAATGATTTTTATTTTGTTTCTGAAAGTGCCAATATATGGTCGAATTCGTGCGACTTTACAGCTGCTACCGACAAACGACTCAATTTCACCAATTGCATTTCCGCTAGTTTTTTGTCTGCTTTAATTTCGGCTAATGTTACTGGGCGCTTAAGGGCTTTAAATGGAGCTAATTCTACAACACTCCAAGCTGTGTCTGCTGTAGTAGGGTCTTGGTAGGCTTCTTTAACAACCTTTGCAATTCCAACAATTGCCAAGCCTTCGTTGCTGTGGTAAAAAAGAACTAAATCACCCTTTTTCATGGCTCGCATATTGTTGCGTGCAGCATAATTGCGCACACCATCCCAAACAGCTTTTTTATCTTTTGTAAATTGTTCCCAGCTATACTTAAAGGGTTCTGATTTTACTAACCAATAGTTCATTTCTTTTGTTTTTATGCTTTAGCATTGCAAATTTAACTAAAACATGGAACTGTTTTTTATTTTTTAATAACTTAATGGCATTATTGTTGATTATTATTGTAACTATATAATGTATTGTTGCGTTTAATATAAATGCACTAAAAATATACTACTATGAAAAAAAATCTACTCACGCTCTGTTTGACTTTTTTTATTGCACTTGCCGTAAATAGTCAGGTTTCTATAACAACTGCACCCGATTTTACAGTTACAGATACCGAAGGTCATACGCATAATTTATATACAATTCTTAATTCAGGGAAGTATGTATGTGTTGACTTTTTCTTTACAACTTGTCCTCCTTGTAT
>JBASCV010000140.1:0-4543 GCA_049651825.1 Bacteroidia bacterium | reverse complement strand
ATAATTCTTTTTCATAAATGCCAATCTAATTTTTAAATTAAACTGATAAAACAGCTGAATCATAATAAAATAAAGCTGTTTAACTGGGTGGGTTTACGGAGCGTAATTGAAAAGGTTACTATAATTGAATATGTTTTAGTAACAATTGTTAATATCTAAAACTCCCTAAAACACTATTCAGCTGAATTACAAGCTATTACAAAATAAAAAACAGATGACACATCAATAAAGATTAATGAATAAAAAATTCGAATAAATCATGAACTTTATCAATAATAACAATAATAGAACTACAACATTTGCTCATCAAACACCACACCATATTGTTCTAATTCAGCTAATAGAGGTTCATAAATTTCTTTTGTAGTAGGAATTAAAACACCTCTCGATTTTATTTTATCCTGAAGTATGAGTTTTGAGGTTATAGCCAATGGTAAACCTACAGTTTTTGCCATGGCAGTATAAATTTGATCTTCGCCTTTTACAACTAGCGATGAATTTAATTTTATTTTATTTTTTCCTTTCGCTGGTAAGATATACTCAAACTGATGTTGCATCACAATCATATCTTTATCGTGTGGCATTAGTTTCCACTTTTGTTCCAGTAAATCTTGTAAAATTTGTGCTGGCGTAGCATTTGCACGTTGTATAAGCGTATCGTTAAATAGCCCCAACCATTCTATTTTATCAATAACATCAGTATTTGCATCTTCACCCATAAAAGCCACTAATTTCTCTTTTGTGCTTTTATCGCCTGCGGGCAAATATGCTTCAAGTAATTGCCTGTATGTTAATTGATTTGAAGCTTCAATTGTGTAGGAATCGTCAGTTAAGCCAAGTTTAACAAAAACGTTCCACGCTTTGCAATAGCCGGGCATACGTAATGTTCCACGCAACATGGTTGGAATATTTTCAATATTATATGATTTTCGGTACGATAAGGAATCTCTATTGGCATAAGCATCAAAATTACCATAACCATCAATTGAAACGGTATCAATTTGAGTGAATAACCGATTATAAGGAATGTATTTATATTCGCCATTCTCAATGTATTGAGCAGTTCCTTGTCCTGCTAAAATAACATTTCTAGGATTCCACGAAAACTTATAGCCCCAAGGATTATCATTACTTTCGGGGGCAACTAAGCCTCCACAAAACGATTTAAATGAGGTTAATTCTCCGCCTTGCTGATGAATTTCATCTATCACTTTCATTGCCGAAGCATGATCAATTCCTGGATCTAAACCCACTTCATTCATTAAAACTATCCCATTTTTTATAGCTTCGTTATTCAAAGCAGCCATTTCTTTTGAAACGTACGATGCAGTGGCTAAATGCTTTTTATAGCGAACACAATCTTTTGCAACATTCAAGTGCATAGAAGCTGGAAGCATTGATATAACAATATCCGCACGTTGTATTTCTTCTTGTCGTTGATTATCATTTGTAATATCAAAAACTATTACACGAGCATTGGGATGGTTGTTTGTTTTTTGATTCACCAATTCAATTGACACATCACCAACAGTTACAGTCCATTGTTCGTGTTGAGAATTGTCTAATAAATACTTTATTAATGATGATGATGAGCGCCCAGCTCCTATGACTAAAATGTTTTTCACTTAATTAAAAAAATTAAAATTGAACGATAAAATTATTCAACAACAGCCTGAAACGTAAGATCAATATCAGTTTCGCCAGGTGCATAGGTACCATCTTTTTCACCTGGTTGATGACGCAATACAATACGTACCGTTCCGCTGCTTACAGCCTGTGTTTTCCACTTCGTATTTATACCTAATGGCAAAGGAGGTGTGTTTGAATCTTGATCGGTAATGGTTACTGTCGCATTAACATTTGTAGGGGTATAAAAAAACAAATGTTCATTTGACTCTTCTATAACTTCATCTGAAATGGTAACAACAGGCGATTTTGTTTCATCTTGTATTACAACTGTTGCAAAATAAGTTTTGTTCGCTAACAGTCGGATTTCATCAAACTGTACAGGAGAGTTTCCACCATCACCGTCTGGGTCGCGGTATTGAGCGGTTACATTTGGCGCAACACCCGCAGAATCAACAAAAGTTAATTTCAATGTTGTCATCACCTCTGATGTATTTGTATCGGTAGGATTTTCTACTTCATCCTCATCTTTTTTACATCCAGTGATAAAAAGGGCAACAAGTAATGCTACACCAGCTAATTTTAATACAGTTTTTTTCATGGTTCTAATTTAGTTTTAATTATTTATACTAATACTATTTGTTTTTTTAATTTATTTGCCAATGGGCATTTTTAAACGTAATGTAATGTTGCGACCTACTTCATCAGTATAGTACCTAAATTTATTCATATAATCTCTATAGCTTTTATTTAACAGATTAGATACACCTACCCCAATTATAAAGGCTTGCTTGTTGATTATCAACGTTGTACCCGTTTCTATCCCCATTAAAAAATAGGCTTCTGGCGGCAAAGCATAATCGGCATTTGCAGGCACCCTAAACTGCTTATTTACAAATAAACCAGCAACTGTTAGGTAGCTATCTTTTACATTTTTTAGCGATTTGAAATTATAGGTTAATTCGGCTTGACCTCTATCTGCAGGCATTTGAATTAAAAATTGATTGTTTGTTGTATTATAAGCTCGTAAGAACGATGTTTTGACAGTTAAAAGGAATTGTGGCACTAAATAATAATTTACTTGAACATCGGTACCTGTAAGTAAGGCATTTGTTTGCTTGTATTCAAACGTTGGAAAAGCACCACGAATGGTTACGGTTGGCGGTAAAACAGGCTGCAAATAGATAAAGTTACGAATGGAGTTGTAATACGCACTTAAATCAACACTGAATTTTTTGTGTTTTTTATAACTCACACCAACAATTGTATTTATTGCTTTTTCTGGCATAAGCCCCTTATTACCAATCTCATAGGTAGCTGTACCGTGATGAATACCATCGCTGTACAATTCATTTACAGCAGGAGCTCGCCAAGCACTTCCAATATTAATACTTGAACTCAATTGGTTAGAAAACTTATAAATGGCTCCAAATGTACCGGTAACATTTTCAAACGTATGTATGGGCTTAATAAGCACCTTGTTTTCGTACTTAAATACTTGCAGCAAACGGTAATCATAACGGGTACCAAGTTCTAGTTCCAACTTGTGTTTTGTCCAGCGTTCAATCCAATAAATACCGGCAGTTTTACTACTATAATTGGGAATAAAATAACGCCCCTCAAACGTATTTCCCTGCATCAAACCATTTACGCCAATAGTACCCGAAATGCGGTTTATAGTTTTATGCTCCCAATTTACATCAATAGAGTTGCTTGTTATTTCAAACTGCAATTCAGGTTTGTTTAAACCTGCTAATGAATCATTTAAGGGCAAATCTTTATCATACTCATTTCTAAGATTATACTGTCGGGCGTAGGTTATATTTAGTTTGCCAGCATTACCTGTATACACATGCATTTTAACCTTAAATAGCTCATGTTCAATGTGTTGATATGGTCTGTTAACCGTAAAAGTAAACTCCCCTTTTGTAATTGGTTGAGCGCGTTCAATTGCATTGAGTAAATCGGTAACATTGCCAATATGTGCTGCCGCCAAAATTCCAATATTGGTATTGAATTGACTATAAAACACTTCGGCACCATAGTTTTTTTTGCTCCAACCTGCAGCAGCCGAAAAATTATATTCTTCTAATGCCGAATTGTTCAAATAATAACGTGGTGTGTGCATGGTACCAGCTTTTTTTAAAGTACCTTGTAATCGCCAGCTAAAAGGTTTTAGTTTTTTAAAATTCTGCTGTATCATACCTGATACTGTACCCGAACGGCCATTAGAAGCAGCTACTGCATTCAACTCAGCATTAACACCCACAGAATCGGGTAGTTTTACTGGTTCAACCAAAATAACACCAGCAATAGCATCGGAACCATATTTTACAGCATTAGCACCTTTTACAACCGTGATATTAGTACCTATAAATGGGTCTATTTCGGGAGCATGTTCGCTCCCCCACTGCTGACCTTCTTGCCTAATGCCGTTATTTAAAATAAGAATTCTATTGCTATGCAAGCCATTGATTACAGGTTTTGAAATACCTGCACCTGTTTGTAATGTTGTAACGCCAGGAACTGCTTCTAATAACTTACCCAGCGACTGCCCCATTTTTTGCTCTAGTTCTCGTTGATTCAATGTGTATGTTACTTGGGCGCTTTTTACTGCCTTTTTATCCTCAACAACATCAACCAAACCCAATTCGTGCAAGTGATGTTCGGGATAAAAATTTTGTACTGTATTACCATTTACAGTTATTGACAGTATAACATCCTCACAACCTAAATGTTTGCACACAATCGTATAATTACCATTGCACATTCCTGTTATTTTATAATAACCCAAACTATCAGTTAAGGCTCCTTTTTTTATTTGAGGAATATATATTTCGGCAAATTCTAATGGAGCTCTATCATGATGATCAATAACCCTACCTGTTAATGAAAAAGTACATTGAGCAATAGCATA
>JBASCV010000139.1:0-20314 GCA_049651825.1 Bacteroidia bacterium | reverse complement strand
CTGCATCATGTTCTTTGATTGCATTTACAATCTGACTCTCTGTGAATTTTTGTTTTTTCATAACCATATAAAATTAAGATTTTTAGTCTACTTTTATACAGTCCGACTTTTAGGAGGGGTTACAGATGTTGTTATCATTTCTATTTTTTGTATATTGTTAGGTGTTATATAGGTGTTGTAATTTTCAAAAATCAAACTAGCAATCAATGATAAATCAATTGTTTACTCTCGCTGCAACAGGAATGATTGTTGTTTGTATTATTATGATTTTGGTTTGGCTTTTTGCACTTAAGTTAAAAAATGCAGGAATCGTTGATATTTTTTGGTCATATAACTTTCCTGTGCTTGCTGTTATTTATTTTTTTTTTGCTGATGGTTACGGAATACGTAAGCTTATGATTATGATTATGGTATGCCTGTGGGGATTAAGGTTGGGAACTTATTTGCTAATACGCATATTTGCACATATAACCGAAGAAGATGGTCGGTATAAACAGTTACGAAAAGAGTGGGCTCCAGATGTAAATAGTCGTTTTTTTGTTTTTTTTCAGATGCAGGCAATTTCCAATGTGCTTTTATCAATTCCATTTATTTTTATTTCGTTGAATACAGATACAAGTATACATTTTCTTGAGTTTGTTGGTACTTCGCTTTGGCTGGTTTCTATTGTTGGTGAGAGTGCTGCTGATAGGCAGTTGCAAGTTTTTAAAAAGGATGTGCTCAATAAAGGAAAAGTTTGTGATGTTGGATTGTGGAGGTATTCGCGTCATCCAAATTATTTTTTTGAATGGATGATATGGGTGAGTTATTTTATTTTCGCTTGCGCTTCTCCGTATGGATGGATTTCTGTTTTTTGTCCGATTGTGATGTTGTATTTGTTGTTTAAAGTAACTGGTATTCCAATGACAGAGGAGCAGGCTGTGCGTTCGAAAGGGGAAGCATATCGAAATTATCAGCAAACAACTAGTGTATTTATTCCTTGGTTTAGGAACAAATATGGTGACGTAAAGACTAAAAAATAAGAAACTGTTTAAATTTTACTTGTAAAAAACACTACAAAGCGTTCACTCTCTTAATAAACTCTAAAAGGCTATGTGCGCTGTCATTTCGAGTTTATCGATAAATATAGCGAAAGAGAGAGTACCTGTAAATAATTTAAATAAAATTTAAAAAGATACTAATAATCAGAATTTGTGTATGTGGTACAATGCTTTACTAGAAAAAGATTTAATTCCTGATTTTGTTATTCGTAAAAGGATTCGACAGCTTTTAGAGCTACGCTTAAGGCAGGAAAATAAAGGCAATGTTGAGTTGCAGCAAAATGAACTGATGCGCTTAATTGAATGGTTGAAAAAATCTGAAATAGCTATAAATACTAAAGATGCAAATGAGCAACATTATGAAGTGCCAACGCTGTTTTATGAATATTGTTTAGGTACTCATCTAAAATATAGTTGTGGATATTGGAAAGACGGTGTAACATCTATAGATGTTAGTGAATATGATATGCTTGAGTTAACGTGCCAACGAGCAGAACTTGAAAACGGTCAATCGGTATTGGAATTAGGTTGTGGGTGGGGGTCTTTATCTTTGTTTATGGCAACAAAATATCCATCTAGTACATTTAAAGTGGTTTCAAATTCAAAAACTCAAAAGGAGTATATTGATAAACAGATAAAGCAGCGAGGTTTACAGAATATTACTGTAATTACAGCCGATATTAATGTATTAAATTTGAATGAGCAGTTTGATAGGGTTGTATCGGTTGAAATGTTTGAGCATATGCGTAATTATCAACGTTTAATGGAAAAAGTGGCTACTCATTTAAAACCTTCTGGTAAGTTGTTTGTACATATTTTTACTCACAAAGAATTTGCATATACCTATGAAGTAATTGATGATACAGATTGGATGAGTAAATACTTTTTTACAGGCGGAACAATGCCAAGCAATAATTTGTTGCTCTATTTTAATGAACATCTTTTTATAAATAAACAGTGGTGCGTAAATGGCATGCATTACAATAAAACCTGCGAAGCTTGGTTAAGTAACATGGATAAGCATAAACAAGAAATTATGCCACTTTTTGAACACACTTATGGCAAAGAACAAGCTGTAAAATGGTGGGTGTATTGGCGTATTTTTTATATGGCTTGTGCTGAATTATTTGGTTATAAAAATGGAAACCAATGGATGGTAAATCATTATCTTTTCTCCAAAAGGTAATGGTGGCAGAAACATATTGTTGTGATTTTATTTTTTAGATTCGTCTGCTACGGGTTTGCTCCTGTGAAATAAATCAATAGAAACAAACATTGCTATAAAACCCCAAAACGGCACGGATGCTTTATCGGTATCAAGAAAGTTGTTTAATGCTCCGTGTACAATATAGGTTATGAAACCTAAAAGAGTAACCAGTACCATTTTTTTTATTTCATTTTGCTTTACGGTATAGTAAAGCCTGAACGCAGTAAATAGCGTAGCAATTATAATTGCTATAAATGTTAGTGCACCCAAAACGCCTGATTCGCAAAGGGGGCCAATATATTCACTATGAGCATTTCCTTTATCGCCCATGTTAGTACTTATAATTGTTTTTTCTTGTGAATGTTGAAATGGAGCATATACAAAACTATACGTTCCTGGCCCCCATCCTAACACAGGGCGCTCTGCAAACATCCTAAATGCTGCATTCCAGCGGTTTAATCGCTCTAGGTTTGACGCATCAGTTGAAATGTTAGAGATGGATTCAATGTGTTTGTCAAAATCTTGTGAAGCATCTTGTCTGTTTTTTTCAAGTTTCATAATAATTTCTGTTTGATATATCAGTAAAACAGAACAAACAGCAGCAAAAGCAATTAAAATAGTGGTGAATTTTATGCGAAGTAATAATAAAATATAAGCAACAAATGTTACAGCCAAGCTTAACCATGCAGCTCTAGTATAGGAAAATACAAGTGCAATTAAAAAAATAATTAATAACAATAATGCGGCAAATTTAATACTGGGAGTGTAGTTTTTATTCATTGTAAAAAATAACAGGCCTGGCAAAAACATTGCTAACATTGCCCCATAAACAGTATGATCGTTATAAAAAGGCGACATAACATAATTTGCTGGTTCTTCTTCAAATCCCATTAAATAATGGTTGTAAAGGGTGTAAAAAATAATTGCAGTAAATGATATAATATATAACCAATAAAATTTTTTAACGTTTGTAAATTGTTTAAATAGTTCAATGCTTATAAAATAAAAGCTTATCACAAACCATAAGCGAGAAATTAAAAATTTAAAAGATACAATTGGCAATTCGCTTGTTAAAGATGTAATAAATATCCATGTTAGATTAATTAAAATGGCTATTGTTATAGGGTGTTTTATAATATTTATGTCGATAGCGTTTTTGTGTAGTTGTTTTAAAATAAAAAGCAACATTATACCTGCAATAATAGGTTCGGTTGGTAAACTTAAGCCTAGACCACCTTCTAAATCTTGTAGGTTAATTGCTAAAGGAGTAAGAAATACAACTAGCAAAATAAGTTTATCTAACGAAAAAAACGCAAGTAGTGCAATTAGTAGAATAAAAGGAAGAAGGTTTAAATAATAAAATTCGAAATAGATACAAACCGTATTCGCAAGTATATAAGAAAATGCCAAAGCATATATCCATTTTGATTGCTTGTTATGGAGCAATGTAGAAAAAGCGGATGTGAATTTATTGGTTGGCATTATCTTCAGAAACGGATAGTTTATCTAAATCAGATTTTTTTGTAATAATAAGTATGCAAAACAAAAACAGATTAGCCGATAAAACGGATACTAAAACAATTAGCCACCTGATTGGATATGATTTTTCATCAGCAGGAAATGGCTTACTTATTACGTTGGTATAAGTTAACTCTTTGTTTAAATCACTAATGGCTTTATCGTATTCTAGTTTTGCTTCGTTATAACTTTTTAGAATCACATCAAGTGTTTGTTTGGTTTTATAATATTCCCCTCCTTTTTCTTCAATGTTGCGAAGCATTAAATCAATGTCTTTTAAGCTTTCTTTGCGTACACCACTACTAATTGCTTTAAAATAACTTTTTGTAACTTCTTTAGTTTGTATTTCATAATCAAGTAATTGATACTTTACCCTAAACTCTTGTAAAATAGCATCAATAGAATCAACTTGTTGTTTTTTACTATTCATAAGGTTTTTATAAATAGTAACCACTTCACTTGTTTTTTGACGTTGCAAGCTACGGGCTTTCATGTTTAGGGCATTAACAATTTCTTCTACCATTTTGCAGGCCAACACAGGGTCGGTATCAAGTACTTCAATTGCTATTGAATTGTATTGTGTTCTTTTTATTTCAATGTTTGATTTGTATGTTTTTATAAGTAGTGATTTCCCCGACTCTTCGGTAGTATCGATATCATAGTGTGCAGCCAAGTTAAATTTGTTGATGATTACTTCCCTAATATCTCCTGATTCAAGCAATTGCATAAGCTGTTCCGAAGGTGTTTCTGAACTATATGGGATTATGTTTGATGGGTAAATAAGTGTGTATGATTTATACTTTGGTGCAATAAAATACTTGCTTGAAAAAATAGCCGAAAAAATAGCTGCTCCCAATGTTACAGCATAGAAATAAACTTTCCATTTAACTATTGTTTTTAAAAATAGTTTATTTGTTGCTGAATAGTTGTTCATTATATTTTATTAAATGTGTAATGAATAAAGTATAGTACACGTTTTTACTTCTTCTTATTGCTGTGAAGTATTAAACTGTTTGTAGTTTTCAAACAATAAAATAAAAATGATAGCTAAAAGTAATGTAGTGATTGTTGATACCACCACAATGAGCCATCGTACAGGATATGATTTTTTTTCGGCAGGAAATGCGTTACTAACTACGAATTTTTGTGGTAGAAACTGCTCGGCATCAGCTTTTGCTCCTTCGTATTTTGTTTTTAATAAATTCAACTGTTTACGCTGAAGCTCTAAGTTATCTCTTAACGATACGTAAGCACTACCGTAAGTTGCAATAATTTTAAGCTTATCTTCTAAGGCTTTTACAGCTCTTTGGTCGCCTTTTGATAGGGCTATTGCATATTGCTCTGTGGTCACTTCCGATTGCGATTCGTAATCATAAAGGCCCAAACTGTTTAGCATTTTAACTGAATCAGCCATTTGGTTGATTTGATTTTCTTTATCGGTATATTCTTTTTTTACAATGTTAAGTGCTTGTACAGCACGTTCTCTCTGCATTCTTATTTTAGTAGAATCGTGTAAGCTAGCTATATCATTTGCAATAAGTGCAGCTGTATCAGGGTCGGTATCCATTACTTCTATTTTTACCGACATATACTCGGTACGTTTAAAGGTAATGTTGCTTTGAAATTCTTCAAATAGTTTTGTTCGTTTGAATTTATCGGTAGAATCAATACCATAATGGCGCATTAAATTATACTTTTCTGAAACCTTCGCTCTAATTTCGTCAGAATTTAAAATTTGAAGCATTTGTTCGGCTTCTTCTTCTGCTCCAAATGCAAGAACGTCATCATTTTTAAAGTTTGTTTCACTCAAAAGGGCTTTTGAAATAGAGCTTGTGGTGGCAGGAAACAAAATAACGGTTGATTTGTATTTAGGGCGAATTGTTAAAGATATGATACTAGAAATAACTAGTGCTGATAATGATATGATTATCAGAGACTTGCGCCACTTAAAGATAAACTGTAGGATGTTTAATGAGTTAAAATCTTCAGAAACTTTGTTTGAATTTTCCATATTGGATTGAATAAATAAAAATTGGAAAGCAAAAATAGAAAAAAATGCGGAATGACGTTGTTTTATGAAATAAACACAGCTAATGAGTAATATTAGATTAATAAACTAACCATATTTCATTATGCGCAGAATGGCTTTAATACTTAAAACTCCTGAAACAAAAGCCCAAATACCGCATCCAACAACCATAATCACAAAGCTTAGCATCCAATTGAGTTGAAGCATTTTGGAGCCATAATTAATGCCTATTACTCCTATCGTAAACATTATCAGTGTGTTAATTAAACGATAGTTGATTTTAAATTTGAAAATGCGTTGAGCAATAACTACTTGGATAAGAGCAGTTAGATACTGTGTAATCATACTCGATACTGCCGAACCAAAAGCTTGATACTGTTTTATTAATATAAAATTGAGGCTAACATTCAATATCATACCCGAAGCAGCCATAATATTAAGTTGCCTTAAATTACCATTAGCAGTAAGTAGGGTGCCAAAAATGTAAGTAGTGCATATTGCAATAAAACTAAGCATCAAAATACTAAATATTTGTGCCGACTCTTTAGCGTGTGTTGCATAAAGCAAATCCATCAGCTCGTTGCTATAAAAAAGGCAGCCAACACCTACTACAATTGCAAGTGTAAGCAATAAAGTAGAAATCAGTTTAACCAAGGCTTCTACCGATTCTTTGTGTTTTAACATTCTTGAAAAAGTAGGTAATAGCATCCCAGCTGATAAAAATGCTATCATGTTTGCTGCATCTAATAAACGAAATGCTTGTGCATAAATACCTGATTGCACATCGCCAATACCCTGAGGCAACATACGCTCAATCATTACTGTATCAATTCGGTTATAAAAAGTCATCAAAAGGGTAAGTATGGCAAATGGAAAGCTCTTTTTTAAAATCATTAACGAAAAGGCCCAATTCCATTTTATTTCAAATGAATGTGTTTTATTCAATATAATTATAAACGCTATTACTGAGGTAATGGAGTAGCTAAGTGTTTGAGCGTAAACAAAATACATGATTCCGCCTTCGGTTTTAAGTAGTCCACTATATAGCAATCCTGCACATAGGGCAATAAGTATTGTGCGGTCTAAAACAGATACAATGGCATCTGTTTTAAATAAATGCAAGGCAGCAAGGTTAGAGCGCATGTAATTGATAAAATACAGCAAAAACATGTTAAAGCCTTGAATAAGAAGTAGTTTCATTAGGTTGGTGTCGTACCCAATCAATAAACCAATAATAACAACCACTATAATATAGGCAACTGCCAACATCAATTTTAGAATAAATAAGCCCGAAAAATGCTTGGTAAGTAAATGATTGTTTTGGGCAATGTTTCGGTTGTTGAAATTGGTAATTCCAAAATCCAAAATGATATTCAATAAAAAACAGAAGTTGAACACAGCAAAATAAACACCATAAGCAGCGGAACCAACTTGGTTTTGAACTTGCGTTTCAATACCCAAGATATAAACTGGCTTTATGAATAAATTCATAAAAAGCAGAAAAGCCAAATTGGTAACAAATTTTTTTTGCATTTACTGTAAACTATTTAAATGGGCTTAAATATAAAATTTTGAGTTTTATGTTTATTAACTTCAAAATTAATTAATTGCCCTGATAAAACGATATATGTTTGATAATGAAGTGTTTTGAATAATTCAAAACACTGTGTTCTGTTTTGGTTATCCCATAATTCGGCATATACAATAGGGCGGTGTTTTTCTAAAATATGTTTTGCACCATCCAGAACAAAATATTCAAAATTTTCGACATCAATTTTTATGGCAGCAATTTTTTTATCTCCTATCTCATTGTTATTGAGTAGATTGTCCAGCTTTTTGAGTGGTACTTTAAATTTAACCCCTTCGTTGTTTTCGGCTATACTATTATGAACAACATGGCTCAACCCCTGCATCCGTACATCGTTAATAACAGGCATTACCATTTCAACTTCGCCTTCGGTGTTGCCCAAAGCCAGTTCGAAAAGTTTTACATTTTTGAGTTTGAAAAAATTAATTACACGTTTAAATGCTTGAATATTAGATGGTATTGGCTCAAAACTATATACCAAGCTGTTTTTTACCGAACGTGCCAAATGTACCGTCATTATGCCAATATTGGCACCAATATCAAGTACAATTGAATTCTCTGGAATTAAATTTAAAAATGCAAAAAAGTCTTTTTCGTTTTTGTCTTTTCGTAGCGTATATATTTTGAAAAGAGAAAACACAAAAAGGTAGTTTTTAAAACCTAATAACCAATGAAGTATAAATTTTAGCTTCGTTTTCATTATAACCTGTAAAAGTATTGTTTTTTTGCGAATAACATTTCAATTAAAATTGATTTATAATACTGTATTTTATATGATTAAAAAAAGCGTATTTTAGTTTTCACAAATGGAAATAGTAGTAAATACACGTTTATTAATAAAAAACAAGCTCGAGGGTATTGGATGGTTTTCGTACGAAACACTCAAAAGAATTACACAGGCCCATCCCGAGCATCATTTTATTTTTTTGTTTGATAGAGAATTTGATGAAGAATTTATTTTTTCGGATAATATCACACCCTTAATTTTTTCGCCTAAGGCACGTCATCCTATCCTTTTTTACTGGTGGTTTGAACATACCGTTGCCGGATTTTTAAATAAATATAAGCCCGATTTGTTTTTATCGCCTGATGGCTATTTGTCGCTCAATGCCGATGTAAAACAATTGGCCGTAATTCACGATTTAAATTTTGAGCATTATCCCAACGATTTGCCTTGGCTGGTTAGAAAATACTACCACCACTTTTTTCCAAAATTTGCTCAAAAAGCAACACGAATTGCAACGGTTTCAGAGTTTTCTAAAGCCGATATTATTAAACAATACCAGATAACGCCTAATAAAATTGATGTAGTATATAACGGTTGTAACTCAATTTATAAGCCTGTTGATACTCTTGTTGCGCAAAAAGTGAAAGCGAAGTATACAGCTAATTGCGATTATTTTTTATTTGTAGGTTCATTACATCCTCGAAAAAATATTGCTCGTTTATTCAAAGCATTTGATTTGTTTAAATCAAAACATTCCACTAATTTAAAGCTAGTAATTGTTGGCGAAAAGTATTATTGGACGAGCGAAATTAAACGTACTTACTTGAATTTAGAACATAAAAAAGATGTAATATTTACAGGCCGTTTATCAAATGAGCAACTGGCTGAAGTAACCGCTTCGGCACTGGCACTTACGTATGTGCCTTATTTTGAGGGTTTTGGTATTCCTATACTTGAAGCAATGAATTGCAATGTGCCTGTTATTACCAGCAATGTTACATCTATGCCCGAAATAGCTGATGATGCCGCCTTATTCGTTGATCCTTTTTCTGTAGAGTCAATTGCTAATGCAATGGCTGAAATGTATTTGAATCCTCTGCTTAAACAAACATTTATAGCAAAGGGCAATACCCGAAAGCTTGATTTTAGTTGGGATAAAACAGCTAATGCCTTGTGGCAATCAGTAATTAAAACAGTTGCTCACTAAATTCATTTTCTTGAAAAAATCAACAAAGCCTCCATTTTTGTTGATAAAGCATATAAACAGAAAGACAAATCAATCTCTTGCTTTCTAATTTGACTATAATTTAGTACATTCGCTTATTATATTCAGCAATTTGAAAAATATGAAAAAAGGATTTATTGTTTTTGTTATTATTTGTTTATTCAATAATGTAAAAGCTCAAATATTAGTAAGTGCTCTTAAAATTGCTACCAAAACCACAACACAGGTTGCACAAGTGTTGGGTTCAAGCACAGGCCCTTACAATGCTGTAAATATTTATAAAATTACTTATAACACCAAAGATCCCTTTAATAACAATACAATAGCCAGTGGAGCCGCATTTGTGCCTTCAATGGCTTGTGATAACTATCCTTTGGTTGCATATTGCCATGGTACAGTATTAAAAAAAACACAAGTGCCTTCAGCACAATACGATTACAATTATGAGGGTTTGTTTTTTTCAGGAAAAGCTTATGTTGTTGCTATGCCCGATTATCTTGGCCTTGGCGATAATCCGGGTTATCATCCTTATTTACATGCAGCAACTGAAGCAAGTGCAACTATTGATTTAATAAGAGCTGTAAGAGAGTTTTTGGCTGATAGTACTTCAATTGATTTAAATGGCCAAGTGTTTGTAACGGGATACTCTCAGGGAGGACATGCTGCAATGGCTACATTAAAACAGATTGAAGAAAATAATTTACAATCAGAGTTTAATATAGTTGCTGGCGCTCCTATGTCAGGGCCTTATTCTTTATCAAGAGTACAACCTCAAACAATAGCCGATTCTATTCATAGTTACAATGGATTTTCTCCATACGTTGTTAATAGTTATCAATATGTTTATGGTAATTTATATACAAACATTAGCAATTATTATGATTATCCATACGATACAGTTATACCGCCCTATTTAAACGGTAATTACACATTTGATAGTTTTAATAATATTTTACCAACCAATATTTATGATTTTATGAATGATAGCGTATTGGATGAATTTATGGCCGATACTATTTTGTTTTCAACTCCGCTTAGGCATGCATTAAAGTTAAATGATAACTATGCATGGAACTCAAGCAAACCGCTTCGTTTGTGCTACTGCGGAAGCGATGATTTAGTTTTACCTGGTAATAGTATTGTTGCTGCCGACTCAATGATGCAAATGGGCTCTCAAAGTGTTATTGCAATTAACCTTAACCCTGCAGGCGACCATTTTACATGCTTTTCGCCTGCAATGGCTTATGTGCGCACTTGGTTCGATTCGCTGAAAGTAGCATGTACAAGCACTGTTGGATTAAGTCAGTATCAAGCTCCCAATTACTCCGTAGATTTTTTTCCGAACCCAGCAAACAAACACATACAAGTTAAGTCGACAAATAAAATTGCAACCATTTATTTAACAGATTTAAATGGAAAGGTAATAACTGAATATAACAATATTAACAAGTTAGAGTTTTTAATTAACACCGAAAATATAAATAACGGTTTTTACCTTTTAAAGTGTACTGATATAAGCAATAATAGCATTTATAAAAAAATAGTTATCTCTAAAAATACATAACTAATGCGGGCTACATTTTTTAAAGTGCCACTTTTGTTTTATGATTTAAAGCTACTTTTAGTGGCTTTGCGTAGTTGTGTGCTTAAAAATGTATTATACTCTTTTTGGCTTGTTCTAATTTTTATTTGTGTTCCTCACAATGTAAAAAGTAATGAGAATAAAACAAAAATCGATTCTCTTATTAATCAGCTTAATACTACTACTGAAACCACAAATAAAGTTGATATACTTAACTCCCTTTTTGAAAACACAAAATCAACAAATCCCGAAAAGGCATTAAAATATGCTACCCAAGCTCTCGATTTAGCTAAAAAAATAAATTATTTAAAGGGCAAGTCGGCTGCTTATAATAATATGTCAGCGTATTATTCATCAATTAATGATATTGAAAAGGCTATAGAGTTTAAAAAAAGCGAACTTCTTTTACATCAAGAAAGTAATGATAAAAGTAATACCATTGCTTGTATTATTTCTATTGGTGATTTATACAAACGACTGTCGAGGTACGATAATGCAATGGCTTATTATTTTGATGGGCTTGGTATTGCTGAGGATTGGCTTACTAAATTAACTAGCGAATCGGATATTGCACAAGCAAAAAAAACGCAGGCCAAACTTATTTATTTGATTGGTAGAGTGTATGAGTTTCAAAATAAATATCCTGATGCACTCAAATATTTATCCCGAGCCCTTGATATATACCAGTTGGTAAAGGACGAAAAAGGGATTGCAGATACCTACCTTGCTTTGGCGATTGTTTATTATGATAGATGTAATACGGGCACGAGTCAAACTTTTATATATCCTGGCGAACACAAAGAGGCTTTTGATTATGCGATAAAAGCAAAAAAAATATACGAAAAATTAAAAGATAACAGTGGCATCGTAAAAACTGGAAATTATTTGGGCTACATTTCAGCCGGCCAGGGGCAATTTGGTGCCGGTGTTGAATATGCAAAAGCGGCTTTAAAAGTTGCCCAGGAAAACAAAATAAAAGGAATGGAAATATCCATTTATGGCACTATTGGTGATATTTACCATGCACAGGGGAATTATAAAAAAGCACTTGAATATATTGATAAATGTTATGAAGGTTCTAAAGCCATTCAAAATCAAACTTATATACGTGATATATATTTAAGTTATGCTAATATTTATGCAAAACTAAATGAACATAAAAAAGCGTACGACTATTTAAAGCTGTATCATCAATTAAAAGACAAGCTTTTAAACGAAGCTTCTACTAAACAAATTGCTGAAATTAATGCAAAATACGATAGTGAAAAAAAAGACAAAGAACTGATTCAAAAAAATGCAGAGTTAATTCAAAAGCAGGCTGCATTTAAGCAACAAAATATTCAAAAAAATGCACTTATTGCAGCCTTTGGCTTTATGCTAATTGTTGTTTTCTTTATATACAGAGGCTATAGAAATAATAAAAAAGCAAATGAAAGTATTCTGAAACAAAAAGAAGAAATCGAAAAATCGTATGAAAGCATAAGCATATTAAGTGAAATTGAAAAAGAGATTGCCGCATCCTTAACAATTGAAAAGATAATTGAGAAAACATATGAAAATGTAAATAAACTAATGAATGCCGATATTTTTTGTATTGGCTATTATAATCAGGAACAAAACACAATTGATTTTCCTGGATTTATTGAAAAAGGAAAAAAATATAATAGTTCTTATGATTTAAATGACGATACTAGATTTCCTGTAATTTGTTTTAAAAATAATGAAGAGATTTTTATTAATGATTTAGATAAAGAATTTTCGAATTATCTTGCTTATATACCTCCGCCAGTAGCTGGTGAAACACCTAATTCTCTTATATATTTACCACTTACATACAATAATAAAACTATTGGTGTAATTACTGTTGAAAGCTTTACAAAAAATGCTTACAATCAGTATCATCTTCAGATATTGCGTAACCTTGCTGTTTTTGTTGCCATTGCACTTGAGAATGCACAGTTGTACAAAAATCTTGAAATTAAAATTTTAGAACGTACCACAGAAGTAATCAAACAAAAAGAAGAGATTGAGAAATCGTACATAAATACCAAATTGCTTAGTAACATTGGTCGTGAAATAACTCAATTGCTATCGGTTGATGAAATTATTCAAAAAGTATATGAAAATGTAAATAAAGTAATGGATGCATCCGTTTTTGGGATAGGAATTCATAAGCCAGAAGAAGATGCGTTAGAGTTTACATTTATAGAAAAAGGTGAGCGACTCCCTAATTTTTATATTTATTTAAAGGATATAAAACGACCAGGCGTATGGTGCTTTAAAAAGCAAGAAGAAATTATTATATACGATTATGAAAAAGAGTATGTACGCTTTCTTGACGCAAATGAGGTGCCTGAGCCTATAAAAGGCGATAGAGCCGACTCTGTGATATACCTTCCGCTTACAAAAGCAAACAATCTTATTGGCGTTATTACAGTTCAGTGTTTTAAAAAAAATGAATACTCCGAATATCATTTGGATATACTACGTAGTTTGGCTATATATGTAGTAAGTGCGCTAGAAAACGCGCGTTTGTATCAAAGTATGGAGGAAGAAGTAAAATCCAGAACTCAAGAAGTTATAAAACAAAAAGAAGAGCTCGAAATATCATACAACAATATTCATGTGTTAAGTGATATTGGTCAACAGCTTACGTCAACACTTGATTTTGAGGCCATTTTTAACAAGCTACACGATAGCATTAGTACACTTATGGATGCTGAATGTTTTGGTGTGCGATTGTACCATCCTCAAACACAAACAATAGAAGTAAAATATGAATACGATAAAGGAGTGAGAATTCAACCTATTTCGTTTTCGATGGATAACGATAATAATTACTCTGTTTGGTGTATTAAAAATAGAAAAGAAATCTTTATTAATGACAATACTGTTGAACATAAGAATTATGTTAAAGATATTGTAGTTATTAATGGTGATATGACGCACTCATTAATGTTTTGCCCAATGATATTGCAGGATACTGTTATTGGGGTTGTAACCGTACAAAGTTATTCGAAAAATAAATATACTCCTCGCCATTTAGATATTCTCAGAACGTTGGCAAATTATACAGCTATTGCTTTGGAAAATGCGCAGTTGTACGAAAGTCTTGAAGAGAAGGTAAGGCAACGTACGCTTGAAGTAATATCGCAAAAAGAAGAAGTGGAAAAGTCGCATGAAAATACTAAACTATTAAGTGATATTGGGCGTGAAATAACATCGGTGCTTACTGTTGAAGAAATTATAAAAAAAGCCTATGAAAACGTTAATCGTTTAATGGATGCTTCGGCATTTGGTATTGGCATTTATAATGAAGAAGATAACCAGATAGAATTCTCTGGATTTATTGAAAAAGGGGAACGATTGCCTTTTTATTTTGTATCGCTTAACGAAGATTCACGTCCTGCAATTTGGTGTTTTTCTCAACAGCAAGAGTTAATTATTAATGATTTTCAAAAGCAATACAATAATTATTTCCCGAATAAGGAAATTCCTGCTCCTAAAGAAGGAGACCAGCCAGAGTCAATGATTTATTTGCCATTATCAACAACAAATAAAAAAGTGGGTGTTATAACGGTTCAAAGTTTTAATAAAAATGCATACTCTCAATATCAACTAAACATCTTAAGAAATTTAGCGCTTTATGTTGTTAATGGTCTTGAAAATGCCCGATTATACGAGAATATGGAGGAAAAAGTTAAGGCACGTACTTTACAAATTGAAAAACAAAAAGATGAATTGGCTCGCTTGTCGCTAGTTGCAAGTGAAACTGATAATGGTGTACTTATTTTTAATGCAAAAGGCGAAATAGAGTGGGTAAACGCAGGATTTACGCGTTTACAAGGATATACACTTGAAGAGTTAAAACAACGTAGTAACACAATTGAAAAAATAAGCAACAACCCCGAAATACAAACGTTGGTGCAGGAAAGCATTAAGCACAAAAAATCATCAGTTTATCAGTCGTTAAATATAACTAAATATGGCAAGGAGCTTTGGATTCAAAGCTCGCTTACGCCAATTGTTGACGAAACAGGAAGTCTTAAAAATTGGGTTGTTATTGATGTTGATATAACTAACTTGAAGAAAGCGGAAGATAGTATTCGACAACAAAACGAAAAAATTACGGATAGCATCAATTATGCTCAAAAAATTCAAGAAACTTTATTGCCACCATTGGATGAAATAAAAAAATATTTGCCAACTTCATTCATATTATATAAGCCTAAAGATATTGTTAGTGGTGATTTTTATTGGGTTTACAAACACGATAGAAAAATATTTATAGCCGTTGCAGATTGTACAGGTCATGGTGTGCCAGGGGCATTCATGTCGTTAATGGGGAATAATTTATTGAATGATATTGTAAAAGTAAAAGGAAAAGAAAAACCCTCAGAAATATTGGATGAATTAAATATTCAAATTCTTACAACGCTTAATCAAAACAGTAAAACTACATCTGTAAAATATGGAATGGATATAGCTTTGATAAGCATTGAAGCAAAATCAACAACTGATAATCAAAATGTGTACGAACTGCAATATGCTGGTGCGCATAGCCCACTATTGTTGTTTAGAAATAACGAATCAATACAAGTAAAAGCCAATAAACGCGCAATAGGAAGTTTTGTTAAGGATGAAGAATCTGATTTTATAAATCATAGTTTAACACTTACTCAAGGTGATATGATTTATATGTTTTCAGATGGTTATGCCGATCAAATTGGAGGTCCAGAAAAGAAAAAAATGTTTGCTCAACCTTTCAGAGATTTATTGCAAAGTGTTTCACAAAAAAATGTTGATGAGCAACAAATGGATTTAGAAAAAACACTTAACCAGTGGAAGGGCCCCAATCATCAAACTGACGATATTTTAGTGATGGGAATACAAATAGCTTCATTAAATCTATAAAACTTCATTTGTAGAAACAGTCTGTTCTTTCTGTTTTCTATCCAAAAACATTCATATTAATCGATAAAAGAGTGTTTTATTCCGTTTTTTTTGCTAAATTTATTACCTTACAATTAAACTTCACTAACAATGAATTATAATTTGGTACAGAAATTTAGTAGGTTATATAATTACGGTTTTCAGCGTTTGAGATTACATTGTACTATTTCTCTCTGTTTTGTATTCTTACTCACTATGTTTAGTAATTTTTCAAACGCTCAATCTACAGTAACTTTTGATGCAGGTCAGCTATTTTCAACATTTAAGTATACTGATAGTCAGGGCGAAATAAATGATTTTGCAAATAATATTTCGGGTTGTTTTAGTGTAGGATATAGCTATATTGGACAAAACGGAATACTTGTTCGTGCTAATGCTGGAATGCGAAAAGCTGGTGCTTCGCTTGTTTACAACGAAACTAATTTTGATTGGAACTTGCAGTATGCCGATATTCAAATAGGGGCGGGGTATGTATTGAATCGTTGGATGTTAAAACCTTATATACTGGCATCTCCTTATTTTGCTTATCTGCTCAAAGGGAATCAGCAAATTGGGGAGAATACGTACGATGTGATAAAAAATAAAACCATGTCAACCTTGGATTATGGTGTTTGCGTAGTGCCCGGATTAAAAGTGTCATTAACCAATACAATTGCATTTTATGCCGAATACAAACAGCTTTTAGGCCTTCAAAATTTAGAGAAATCATCAACCAATAATCAAAAAACATTCAATAGGGGTTTTTCTGTGAATTTAGGAATAGCCATTTCGTTTATAAAATACAATTACGTTACAACTCAATAATTGATAAAAAAATCAATCATTTTGGAGAATTAATCATGAAAAAAAATATTTTAATTACGTTTATTATTCTGATTTTACCTTCCGTACTTTTTTTTATAGGCGGTAAAAATGCTTCATTGGCTAAGAAATTAGGTGTAGGGGCCTTTGCGCAATTAAATGGTATTAATTATCAGGCAGTAGCTGTAGATGCCGAAGGGAAAGGTATTCCTGGTATGGATGCAAATGGTATTGCAATACCAAATTCAAGTATCGCTGTTCGTTTTTCTATATTAGAATCGAGTGCCTCTGGAACGCTTGTATATCAAGAAACTCATGTTACTAGTACCGACATGAATGGTTTGTTTTCTCTAGTAATTGGTTCTGGCACTCAAACCTCTTCAACTGTTTATACCACTTTATATCAAATTCCATGGAATACGGCAAACCATTTTCTTAAGGTGGAAATAGATATAAAAAATGATGGCAATTATAAATTGGTAAGTGTGCAACAAATGATGGCTGTACCTTATGCTTTTTATTCAGTAAAATCAGATACCGCTAATTATTCATTAAATGTTGGCAATACCGATACTTCGTTGTTTGCCTTAAATACCGCAATAGCCGATTCGTCTATAAATTCAAAGCATAGTGTTAATTCCGATACCTCAATATATGCATCAACAGCTCAACTGGCAGATACTGCAGTTTATTCATTCAACGCACAATTAGCCGATACAGCAACATATTCTTTAAGCGCTCAAAACGCTGATACTGCTATTTATGCTTTAAATGCGTGGGATTTGAATGGCAATAGCAATACTTCGGCTAATACAAATTTTATTGGAACAACTGATGCAGTTGATTTTGTTTTAAAAACAAATGCACTTGAAAGGCTTAGAGTTACTGCCGCAGGAAACTTAGGGATAGGAATTACTACACCAACGGTAAGTTTAGAGGTTGCTGGTCAGGTAAAAATTGCAGGTGGAAATCCTGGTACAGGAAAAGTTTTAACATCCGATGCAAACGGTTTAGCATCATGGCAAAGTGCTGATACGGGTAGTGTTACAAACGTAATTGGGGTATTACCTATTTCTGTCTCAAACGGAACTACAACGCCTACAATATCCATTACTACTAATAGTCAATCAGCAAGTGGTGTTGTTGATGCTGGTGGATCAAATTTTAATAAAGTTTGGAAAACGGATGCATCAGGAAATCCTGCATGGCGTAGTATGGATACTGTACAGTATGCCTATGGTTCAGCCTATTCAGATACATCTCAATACGCTGTTTATACCGATACTTCAATGTATTCTTATTCTTCAGTCTTTGCCGATACTGCTCAATATGCTGTTTATACAGATACTTCGGTGTATTCTATTGCTTCAGCCTTTGCAGATACTGCACATTATTCAGCTTATGCTGATAGCGCCCATCAGTCAGTATATGCAGATAGCGCTCAACATGCAGTGTATGCCGATACCGCTCAACATGCAGTGTATGCCGATACCGCTAATTTTGCTATTGCTAGCAATGCTTGGGGAATTAATGGCAATGCTGGACTAGCTGATTCTAATTTTGTTGGAACTACGGATAATGTGCCGTTTAATATAAAAGTAAACAATCAAAAGGCGGGTAGAATAGATAATACATTGGCTAATACTTTTTATGGTTATCAATCAGGAAGTTTGAACACTACAGGCAATCAAAATACTGCTACAGGGTATGATGCACTTGCTGCAAATTTGATTGGTGTTAATAATACTGCAAATGGTTTTATTGCACTTCGTTTTAATACGGGCGATGGCAATACTGCTTTAGGGAGTTATGCGCTTTCTTCTAATACAACTGGTGGAGCAAATACCTCTACTGGATGGGCTTCTATGATTGGTAATACAACTGGGCTGATGAATACTGCTAATGGTTATAATTCGCTTTATAACAATACTGTAGGAGGTTCTAATACAGCAGTTGGTATAAATGCTCTTTTTTCAAATGTAGCAGGAAATAATGCTACAGCTATAGGTGCTTATGCAATGCGCTATACAAATAACATTGGTGTAGGCTATACCAATAAAAATGTTGCAATTGGTTACGAAGCATTAATGGGTTCGCCCGATGCTTCTCAAAATACGGGTAATGAAAATACATCAGTTGGGTATAGAGCTATGCAAGCCAACTCTTTAGGTTTTGAAAATACAGCTGTTGGAACAGAAGGATTAAGTTCCAATACGGTAGGTTTTGGTAATACGGCTTTAGGGGCTAATTCTTTAAAATCAAATACTACGGGTTTTGGTAATACTGGAGTAGGGCCTAGAACATTATTTACAAATACAACAGGAAGAGGAAATATTGCGGTAGGAGCCGAGGCGCTTTATACAAATACAATAGGGCTTGTAAATATGGCAATAGGCCCTCAAGCATTGTATTCAAATACTACTGGTTCTGCTAATATTGCAATAGGTGATAGTACTTTATTTAATAATACAATAGGCACATATAATATTGCACAAGGTTCCTACGCTTTATTTTCAAATACATTAGGCGTAAGTAATATTGCAATTGGTAATAATTCTTTGAAAGCTAATACTATTGGCCGTCAAAATATTGCAATGGGTGATAGCGCCTTGTTTTTAAGTACTATTTCTAGTGATAACATAGCAATCGGTTCAAAGGCTTTGTATTCAAACACTGTAGGGAATAAAAATGTAGCTATTGGTACTAAGGCATTGTATTCAAATTCTACAGGAACTTTTAATCTTGCTTTGGGTGATGCTAGTTTACAATCAAATACTATTGGTAGTAAAAACATTGCATTGGGTTATGCTACTTTACGATCAAATATTACTGGTAGCAAAAATATTGCAATAGGTGATAGTGTATTGTATTTTAATAGTGGTGGTAGTTCTAACATAGGAATAGGTTCGAAAGCATTGTATTCTGGAGGTTTTGGTTCAAATTTGGCAGTTGGAAACACTGCTTTATATTCAAATTTGATAGGGAACTATAATGTGGCTTTTGGTGATAGTAGTTTATACACAAATTTAACTGGAAGTTTTAATACAGCTCTTGGTTACGCTTCCCTATTAAAAAATACTGCAAGTAGAAATACTGGAGTTGGAGCAAATGCTTTAAAAGACAATACAACGGGTAACTATAATGTTGCTGTTGGTTCCGCTTCTTTACTTTATAATACAACTGGATTTAGTAATACGGGTATAGGTGCAAATGCGCTCGTTGCTAACACTACTGGTAGTGAGAATACGGCCTTGGGTTTACAATCTCTTTATTCAAATACGTTAGCTAATCACAATACAGCTATAGGTACAAATGCAATGTTCACGAATACTGTTGGCGAATACAATACTGCAACGGGTTCGCAGGCATTGTATTTCAATTCCAGTGGAAATCAAAATGTTGCATTGGGATATAGGGTAATGTACGTTAATACTACAGGGAGTTACAATACAGCTTCTGGCACTTTTGCATTGTCTGATAATACTACTGGAAGTTATAATACTGCAAACGGTTATGGTGCTTTAGATTTTAATATTACTGGTGTTCAAAATACAGCCGTTGGAGCTTTAGCTTTAGCTTCAAACACTACAGGGAATTATAACACTTCAGTAGGTTTAAATGCTCTTAATAAAAATACTACAGGT
>JBASCV010000138.1:0-11776 GCA_049651825.1 Bacteroidia bacterium | reverse complement strand
ATACCAATCTGTTGCGCCTTTTCTTTATGTTTTGTCCAGGCAAATAAACTAGGGCCAGTTTAAAAGAGTGTGTCAAGTATGGATGTGGATTATCAACCATACCAACAGTTTGTTTATCAGCTTTAATCTCTTCCAAAACATAGGTACCCGATTGCTGTTGTTTTATTATCCACAAAGGATTATAAGCGCCTGACCAACGCAAAGAAACATCATCACCTGTGGCGTCACAATCAACTCTCAACAACGAAATATCCATACCGTCTTTTACAACATTATCAGAATCCTCTTTGGCAAATGTTTTTACAACCAATTCCTGAACTTTATCAAGTATTAAACCTGGCTCGGTAATCCCAAATTCCTTCACAGCCCGATTCAAAGCATTAGAACACACAACACTAACCATCGCTCCAGGAACGCCATGCCCAGTACAATCAGCAGCTGCAATTAATATAGAATTAAGACTTGTTGATAATTTATTTGCAATATTTTCAGGCAATCTATGTAGTGACTCTAACCAATAAAAATCGCCAGCAACAATATCTTTAGGTTTATAAAGAATAAATGAATTGGGAAAATATTTCTCTATCGCTTTGGGAGAGGGCAAAATTGCATCCTGCAAATACTTAGCATAAGCTATACTATCCAGTATCTCATTATTTTTTTTTTGAAACATTGTTCGTTGAAATTCAACTTCATCTTTCTGCTTTAATATTATTTCATTTTGCTTTTTCTTCTGTCTATTACTTCTCAATAAAAAAAAAGAAAACAAAAATGCCATTCCCAAAAACAAAAGCAAGCCCACTTGTAAACGCTCCTGTTCCTTTATTTGACCTAACGACAATTTATTTTCATAAAGAAGCAATTTATTTTCTTTATCTTTTTTTTCAGACTCATACTTAGCTTGCATCTCATTAATATACTTTATATTTTCGATGCTATACATTGAGTCGGCTATTTTAGAATACAATACAGCATAGCAATAGGCGCTATCATGTTTATTAATTTTATAGTAGGCTTCGGCTAAATTTTTATATGTATTTTTTAAATCATATATTGATGATGATGCTTTAAAAACTTTTATACTCTTATAATAATACTCAATAGCACTTTTATAATCATTTAATTTATTATGTGCAGTAGCTGTAATTAAAAGAGAACTTCCGTGCAAATAATTATTTTCATATAAATAGGGTACTTTATTTATTTCACGCAGTAGGGTAAACGCTTTATCCACATTATTTTGTTCAATATAGATACTCGACAATGAAAGCATTGCCACAGCCCAGCCGTTAATATTTTTATTCTTAAAACCTTCAATAGCTATATTAAACGACTCAATAGCTTTATCATATTTTTTATTGAACGTATATATATTTCCCTTTCCAATGGCAACTGTACTTTGTCGGTATTTATCCTGTAATTGAATTGCTTTTAATTCTGCCTTATTATAATACTCTAAAGCTTTATCGTAATTTTGTTGACCTAAGTATGTGTTACCTAATTCATTTGAAATATTAAACAACAAAGTTAAATTATTCGTTTCTTGGGCTAAATCATAGGCTTTAAGCAAGTTGTTTAAGGCCGAAGTAAAATCACCTTCTCCATTATTAATAAAACCGCCCATAGTTCGATAGGCGGCCGCTAAATAATATATATTGTTTGTTCGAGTTGCTAACTCTATTGCCTTGTTGCAATACAATTTTGCATTCATAACATCGCCTTTTTTTTGATATTGTTCAGCAGTAATTATAAATGTTTTTATTGTATTAGTATCACCATTCGTTTTAGAGGAAGAATTAAATAAACTATCAATGTTCTTTGAAAAAAGAACATTGATAGTAAAAACGAACAAAAAAGTTATCCTAAACGAGTTAGCCATAAAACATTATTAATATTATGGTCAACAAAACAAGATAAAATAAATTTCGCATGTAACATTTTATTCCTGATTTTTCTTTTTTACCATTGTTAAAATGGTTGCTATTGCAACAGTTTCACCCGTTTCATCATATATATCAACCAACCATTTCACAATACCTTTAGCAATATCCTCTTCAGATTTTTTTTCTTGAACAATTTTTTCTTTACAGGTAAAGCGCACACCAATTGTTGTTCCTGGATAAACAGGCTTTACAAAACGGCAATCCTCTAAACCGTAATTCAATAAAACGGGGCCTTTTTTAGCGTCCACAAATAACCCAGCAGCTTTCGACAGCACAAAATAACCATGCGCTACACGCCCTGTAAATATTGTACCATCCAACGAAGTTGCATCCATGTGTGCATAAAAATTATCACCACTCACATTAGCAAAATTTACAATATCGGATTCGCTTACTGTATGTTTCGCAGTGATGAGCGTTTCACCAATTTCTAGCTCTTCGAAATAACGTTTGAACGGATGAATATCTTTTTCAATATAATTAGCACCATATTGATAATTATTACTAACCTTAGTTAACATAGTTGGCGAACCTTGTATTGCCGTACGTTGTAAGTAATGAAAAACTCCACGTTTTCCACCCATCTCTTCTCCCCCACCAGCACGTCCAGGGCCACCATGAGTGAGCATTGGCATTGGCGAGCCATGACCTGTACTTTCTTTTGCACACTCAGCATTCAACACCAAAATTCGGCCATGCATACACGCTGCACCAATCACAAATTCCTTTGCAATTTTATCATCAGCAGTAACAATTGAACACACTAACGAGCCTTTACCCATTTTTGCCAATTCAACCGCATCTGCAGTTGTTTTATAAGGCATAATTGTACTTACTGGGCCAAAAGCCTCAATATTGTGTACATCCTGATACTTAAACGGATCTTTATTCAAAAACAAAATAGGCGAAATAAAAGCACCTTTGTTTTTGTCAGCACCTGTAACATCAAACTTCTCCATATCGCCATAAATAATCTCTTGTGTTTTGGACAATTGCATTACTTTCTCCGCAACTTCTTTCAATTGTGTTTTTCCCGCCAAAGCTCCCATACGTACGCCTTCCACTTGTGGATCGCCAATAACCGTTTGTGCCAAACGCTTACCAAGTGCAATTTGCACATCTTCAACCAAATTTTCAGGCACAATAATTCTACGCACTGCGGTACATTTTTGCCCAGCCTTTACAGTAATTTCACGTTGTACTTCTTTAATAAAAATATCAAACTCTGCTGTTCCTGGCACTGCGTCCTTTCCCAATACACAGCAGTTCAATGAATCTGCTTCCATATTAAACGATACAGCTTCTTCCAACAAACGAGAATGCGCTTTTAACATTTTACCTGTACTTGCCGAACCCGTAAACGTAACTACATCCATACTATTTACATGGTCTAAAATTCCATTAGCACTACCGCATATCAATTGCAAGGCACCTGCTGGCAATATTCCTGATTTATCAATTTCTTTCACAACAGCTTCGGTCAAAAATGAAGTAATGGTTGCAGGCTTAACAATTGCAGGCACCCCAGCCAATAGGTTCACTGCAATTTTTTCTAACATTCCCCACACAGGAAAATTGAATGCGTTGATGTGAATTGCCACACCTTCTTTAGGTACACATATATGATGGCCAATAAACGTTCCATTTTTACTCAACTTTGCAGCATCACCCTCTAAACAAAATGTTTCATCAGGGAACTGTCTGCGCAAACTAGCATAAGCAAATAAATTGCCAATCCCACCCTCAATATCAATCCAGCTATCAGCACGTGTAGCACCTGTAGCCCAACTCACCTTATAAAACAACTCCTTTTGAGATGTTAAATGCAATGCTAATTTTTTAAGCATTAAACCACGCTCCTGAAATGTCATTTTACGCAATGCCGGACCACCTGTTTTACGAGCATAATCCATCATTGTAGCAAAGTCCAATCCTTTGCTGCTTGCCGTTGCAACTTGTTCACCTGTAATAGCATTGTACAACACTTGACCTTCTCCATCTCCAGCTATCCATTTTCCTAAGGCATAATTTTCTAGTTTCATATTTTATAATTTATAATATAATTAATTAATACATATTTTCAGATGCTCATATTTATTTATAAATATACATTTTAAAATACAAAAGTTGTATCTCAATATAATACTTATCTTATGAGTGTGATTATTCCCTTATAATTGTATTTTTTCATTTTAAAATCGGTAATTTTAAAAGAGTATACATAAACATCTTGTTTTGCCAATTCGTTGCCGAAGTTTACATTACCATTCCAGGGTTTTGTGGTATCGTTTGTGGTATATATAAGATTTCCCCACCTGTCGTAAATACTCATTTCAAACGTATTAATAAAAACACCCTTGCCAATAAAAGTATCATTAACTCCATCATCATTAGGCGAAAATGCCGAAGGAATGTAAAAAACGAAATCAGGCTCAATAATCACATTTTGGTAGGCAGTGTCTTTGCAGTCAAAAAGCGTAGACGCAATCAATGTAATGGTATAAGTTCCAGTATCGGCATAGGCATGTGGTAAAGGATTGGAAGAAGAACTGGTATCGCTATCTCCAAACTCCCAACTCCAAAAATTAGCACCCGAGCTAAGGTCAGCGATAGCAATCACAGGATCAATAATAGAAGCGGAAGTTGGGTTGACGTTAAAATCGGCATTGGGTTTCGGAAACAAAGTGATATAATTATTTTTTGTTAAAGAGGAAACGCATCCACTGTCGGAAATAACTGTCAATGAGATGGAGTAATAGACAGGTGCAAAAAGCGAATCATTTTTAAAACAATTAGAGACAAGGTTATTATTGTTGAGGGTGTTACCATCACCAAAACTCCAAATCCAGGATGCGTTTGTTCCGGTTAAAATGGTTGAGTTATTTGTAAAGTCAATACAAAGCGGTTCACATCCAATAGTGTCATTTGCGTTGAAATTTACAACCGGGTTGGGATTAACCACCACAAATTTAGTAATAGAGTCTGCACAACCAAAAGAAGAAAAAACTTTTAACTCAACAGAATCACTTCCTGCTGATGCATACAAATGAGTAGAGTTTTGCGAGCTGTCTATAGAAGTGTTATCACCAAAATTCCAGTACCAGGCATTAATAATATCGTTGGTAAAATTTGATTGAATGGTTGACAAGTTAGTAAATACCATACTATCGCCCAAGCAGACGTTATTTGTAGTAAAATTGGCTACCGGCAATGGATGAACCACAAAATTTATAGTAGCAGTATCTTTACAGTTGTGATTGCTGCTTGCAATTAAGGTAACAGCATAGTTTCCAAAAGCAGTATAATTATGCATAGGATTTTGCATTGAATCTAAAGGAGAAGCATCTCCAAAATTCCAATTCCAAGCATTAACAATACTAGTGCCAGTAACAGAAGAAGAATCTAAAAAATTCATACTTGCGCCAAGACATACATCAGAAGCAGAAAAATCGGCAATAGGCATAGGGAAAACAACAAGCGTATCCAGAGCGGTATCGGCACATGCCAGATTAGAAGATCGGGTAATAAGCGACACTACATAAGTTCCTGTATCGGCATAAAGGTGAGTTGGATTATTATCTACTGTATTTAAAAGCGAAGCGTCATCAAAGTTCCAAGCAAAAGAGGCAATAGTTCCCATGGTAGGATTTAAAGAAGAATAATTAAAAATAGCTGGATAAAACAAACAAGTATTTGCAACCGAGAAATTAGCATGAGGAGGATCGAATACGTTTATGCTTTTACTTATCGCGTCAGAGCAACCTTCGTTTGTTTGGGCTAACAAGGTAACATTATAGGTTCCAAAATTAGAATAATAGTGAACAGGATTTTGCTGCGTACTTGTGGGGGTTCCGTCACCGAATACCCACAGCCAGTTGCTAACACTAGCCGATGGGTGAACGAATGAAGAATCAATAAAAAAAACAGAGTCTTTAAAACACACGTCCAATGCATTAAAATTCGCAACGGGTTTGTGATACACCTGTACGGATTTTGTTATGGTATCTGCACAACCAAAATTATTATTTACAATTAAGCTAACAGTATAGCTTCCTGCATTCGCATATAAATGTGATGGATTTTGTTCAGTATTAGTAGGACTACCATCACCAAAATCCCATTTCCAGATGGTGATACTTCCTGTGGCGGTAGAAGCGCTATCTGTAAATGAAGTAGAAGCTCCGTGGCAAACATTCGTGTACCCGAAATTTGCAATAGGAGAAGGGTTAGCAGGAACAATATTTACTGTAGCCGTTGAGGGGCAACCCTTAGCATCAAGAATGTTTACAGAATAAGTACCTACTGTCAATCCTGTGGCAGTTGCTGTAGTTTGAACAGGTACAGTATTCCAGCTGTAAGTATAAGGTGGCGCCCCACAAGCAGGATATACAGATACTGTAGCATCATTGGATTCGTTGCATGTTGGGTTTGTTTGCACAGTAGGTGGGTTGTTACTAGGAGAAGTAAATTCCCAAAAATCAGCCATTGCACCACCACCAGCAATACCTGTTCCTACATAACCTTTATCACAAATAGCAAACCCCATTGAATAAGCACGCGGAGCGCCTGCGAAACTAGCCATTGTAGCCCAAGTGTCTGTGGCCGGATCGTATTCGAAAAACTGGGTTAAAAACGTTCCATTATAACCTGATCGGCCTACCCCCATGTAACCTTTGGTACCGATACCAAAGCCAACGGTTTGGTTGCTGGCGATTCCAGGAAAGTCTGTTTTTTGTGTCCAGACATCCGCAACGGGGTCGTACTCCCAAAAGTCGCTATATGATCCCCCTTCCCCCTGTGCTGGAATACGTCCAGTGCCCAAATACCCTTTTCCACAAATAGAAAACACTGTAGGATAAATTCGTGGTGTACCCGGGAAACTTGCTTTGGCTGTCCAGGTACCCATAGGTGGATTAAGGTTAGGGTCATATTCCCACAAATCCATTATCATATTCGCATAAACATTAGGATTAGTTCCTGCTGTAAAATAGCCTTTATCTCCTATGCTAAAGCCTCTAGCCCGCATTCTTGGTCCTCCTCCAAAATCGGCTCTTTGAGTCCACACATTTGTTGCTTGATCCCACTCCCAAAAATCTTGATTTGTACTACCGTTAAACCCTGTTCCAATATATCCTTTCGAACCAATAACAAACCCTGCTGCATAATACCGAGCTGTACCACCAAAATCGGCTTTTTGAGTCCACGTATCCGTTGCTTGATCCCACTCCCAAAATGCTTTTGTAGGATTGTTAGCTGCGTCAAGCCCTGTTCCTATATACCCCTTAGCTCCAATTGAAAATCCTACGATAGCATAACGCCCACCACCCGGATGGCTTGCTTTTTGAGTCCAAGTGCCTTGTGCAAATAAAGAAGTGCCCCCATAGCTATTTACAAACGAAGAGGACGAGATAATCCTTATCCCAGTTTCAATAATGGTAATATGGAAACTGACTAAAAATAGAAGTAAAAATTTTTTCATAGATCATATTTATTATCATTCTAACCTGGCACCCGCTGCCTTTTAATGATGAAATGGGAAACTGGTGCTAGCGTTTTAAGCTATTTTGTGAGCTGTGGGTGACTCTTTTTATAATTCCGCTATAATTTCATTTTCTTCTTGTATTAAAAGTGCATCATGATTGCCAGCATCACAACTTGTAGTATTGGGGAAGACCACAACCCCTCCATCCTAAGCAGTTTTCCCATAAATGCCCAACTCGTTGCCTCCTTAGCTAAAGAACCATCATAGATTTTCCTCACTGAAAAATTCTCCAAAGAATCCGTTTTTAGGACATAAATATCATAACTCCCACCCTTTAAAGCAACGTAAAATTTGTTGATTAAAAATAGTAAAAAAAAATGAAATAATCAATAGCCGAAACAGGCTATTTTAAATGAAAAGTAAAACCATTAAAGAGAATAATTTCTAGCACCAAAAATAGAACTTCCAACTCGTATCATGTTACTACCATTTTCAATCGCTAGTTCGTAATCAGAACTCATACCCATACTTAAAATAGTAAAAGACGAATAAGAAGATTGAAGCTTCTTAAAAAAAGTAGATAAGCGACTAAACTCTTGAGCAATTTGTTGTTTATTATCAGTGTTACTAGCCATTCCCATCAATCCAACAATTTGTATGTTTTTTAATTGTTTAAATTCTTCACTAGCAAGCAATTGCTCAACTTCGTTAAAATCCAAGCCAAATTTAGTTTCTTCTTGCGCTATATACACCTGCAACAAACAATTAATCACACGATTATTTTTTTGTGCTTGTTTATCAATCTCTTTCAACAGCTTTATACTATCTACCGAATGAATAAGTGCTACAAAAGGGGCAATGTATTTTACCTTATTAGTTTGCAAATGTCCTATCAAATGCCATTCTATATCTTTGGGTAAAACAGCCTGTTTATCAACCATTTCTTGCACCTTGTTTTCTCCAAAAACAGAATGCCCTGCATTATAAACCTCCACCAATTTTTCAACGGGATGTGTTTTTGTAACAACAATAAGAGTTACATGAGTAGGTAGTGATGATTTTATTTTATGTAAATTTTCGGAAATGGGCATATATTGTTTTATAATAAAATAAAGTTACCTAGATATCGTAAATATAACTGCAACAGTCATCAAATTAGTATGTGATTGTTGGTTACCAATTTTATCACCATTCAAATTATATATATTCTTGCTTTTCAAGTTACCAAAGATATCTTTTGAATACTCAACCTGAATTCCAAATCTGTTTCTTATAGGAAAGACCACAGATATATTTGTCGAAACATTAAATGGATTAAATTGAGAGTCTTTTAATTTATCAGATTTCAATTTGACTTGATACTCAGGGGTTAGCCCCAACACAAGTCCTAGATCCATTTTAGCACCTAACAACAAATTTTTCACAACGCCTATAGGCATACTTAAATAATTGTTTTGGACATTATCAACTGTTAAATCGATTGATTTATAATATTGATTTTCCTGCGAATATTTAACCCCAATGAAATATCTTCTTCGATATGATTTATATAGTGAAATCGGAAATAAAACCCCTAATTGATATCCAACCTTATTATTATTTTTCAGTGTATAATTTAGACCTGCAAAAGCTGTTACAAAGTATTTGAGTTTTACAGTAGTTATCGAATCTAGTGCTTCAACTGTAGGTTTAGCGATTTTTATTGTTCTCGTTTGAGAGTGCGCTCCAAAATAGCAGGTTATAATAAAAAATAAACAGATGGTGATTTGTTTCATACTTTTTATTTCTATAACGATAACTATGGTAAAAGATACATTAAAACATCAAATTACTCCCCCAAACTATAAATTACCATACCGCTCCTCATTTTGGGCTCAACCCAAGTAGTTTTGGGAGGCATAATGTTGTTAGTATCAGCAATGTGTTTAAGTTGTTGCATTTCAACAGGGTATAAACCAAAGGCAACAGTATATTTACCACTATCCACTTGTTCTTTCAAGGCTTTCATTCCTTTTATTCCAGAAACAAAACCAATACGTTTATCAGTTTTCAAATCATGAATATCCAACACAGGCGAAAGAATATGTGTAGTAAGAATAGAAGCATCCAAACTCCCTACGGGTTGCTCATTGTGCACTATTTCTGCTCTAGCATCAAGCGAATACCATTTACCATCAAGATACATACTAAAATTGTGTTTCTGATTAGGCTTATAAAGTTCTGCCCCCTTTTCAGTAACGATAAAATGTTGGGCGAGTTTAGAAATAAATTGCACTGACGACAAACCATTCAAATCTTTAACAACTCTGTTAAAATCAAAAATTTTCAACTGTGTTTCAGGAAAAAACACACCCAAATAATAATTAAACGATTCCTTTCCCGTATAATTAGGATTCGCTTCTCTACGCGATTTACCAAGCAAAGCCGAAGAAGCCGAACGATGGTGTCCATCAGCGATGTACACTGCTGGAACATTCGCAAAACGCTCTTCAATTTGTTTTACTTGTTTCGCATCATTCACCACCCACAGCTTATGCCTTACCCTATCAGTAGTAGTGTAATCATAAGTTGTATCCAAAGCTATTATCTTATCCGTAATTTCGTCAATAACAGCATCGTTAGGGTAACTAAACAGCACGGGTTCCGCATTAAAATCACATACTTCCAAATAGCGTTTTAATTTTTCTTCGCGCTCGGTAAGTGTTTGTTCATGTATTTTTATAACACCATTAAAATAATCGTCAATACTCGAACAACCAATAATACCAGTATATACATGACCATCTTTCAATTGCTGATATACGTAATAGCAAGGGTTAATGTCGTGCACAAAAACCTCTTCTTTTCTAAATCTCAAATAAGCCGCTTTTACTTTTTGCAAGCGCTCTTCAGATCCTGGCTTGCTTTTTTTTCCATCAGCAAAATCTGGATTAATAACATGCAAAAAAGTGTAAGGATTTCCACGCAACTTCTCATTCAACTCAGGAGCTGTATAGCTATCAACGGAACGAGAAGCAACCAAATGCACCTTATCTTTTGCCGGACGAATACCTTTAAACGGAATAATTTTTGCCATATTTTTTTAGTTCGTAGTTAGTAGTGGGTAGTTCGTAGATAGTAGATAGTAATTCGTAAATATATTAGCTACGAACTATTTTTCAAACTACTAGATAAACCACTATTTAATTTTGCAAGCTCAACTAAATAAGTTCGTGATGTTTCACTAATTTCGTCATTGATATATAATCTTCGATGAGCAATAGTTGTACAAACAACACACTCTCGTATTGAACGACTTGAAATTCTTAAAAAATTAATAAACTCTTTTTTAGTTCCACTACTTCCCTCACCAATATTTAATGAAACAGAAATAGCCGCTCTCCTAAATTGATCAACCAAAGAATATTTTTCACTCGCTGGAAACTTAGCTGTTATATCATACACAAAATCAACATAATTGAGCGATTTCTGATAAACAATTAATTTCTCAAAGTTAAATTGCATAATCGGTAAATATAAAAAAACCAAAATCTAATAACACTCCACACTAACAGCCATCTACCCACTAAAAACAACCAAGTAAAAACTACTATCTACGAACTCCCTACTACGAACTAAAAATTAAGCTTAGCGATAATCAATTCTGCCAACTCAACACCAATACGCTCTTGTGCTTCTTCTGTAGCAGCACCAATATGCGGAGTTAACGATATTTTAGGATGTGCTAACAATTCTTTTTTAGGTGTTGGTTCATTTTCAAAAACATCTAAAGCAGCATGCGCTACCTTACCCGAATTAAGAGCAGCAACTAAATCGGTCTCATCAATAACTCCACCACGAGCAGCATTTACAAGACATACGCCATCTTTCATTAATGAAAGTTCCTTTTCTGTAATTACTTTTCCTCCCGGAACATGAAGTGTTATAAAATCACTTTCTTTCAATAATTTATCAAGTGGCACAGTATGTAATTTAACACTTACTTTTTCTGAAACACCATGTATATCCAAATAAAGAAGAACTTCTTGAAGAAATGGATCGTATGCTAACACGTTCATTCCACACCCCAATGCAATTTTTGCAACCGCTTGCCCAATCCTACCAAAACCAATAATACCAATTGTTTTACCTTTCAACTCTATACCCTTAGCATATTTTTTCTTCAAAACTTCAAACTGTGTATCACCACTTACAGGCATTTGCCGATTGCTATCATATAAAAAACGAACGCTATTAAATAAGTGGGCAAACACTAATTCGGCAACAGAATGTGAGGAAGCTGCTGGGGTATTTACAACCTCTAAACCTTTACTTCTTGCATATTCTACATCAATATTATCCATCCCTACAC
>JBASCV010000137.1:0-3519 GCA_049651825.1 Bacteroidia bacterium | reverse complement strand
TTCATGTAATCGGATGTTGCAGCAGAAGCTTGTATCCAGCCTTGCGCACAATTCATCTGACTATAGGTAGTTGGGCAACAATTTTTTAGCTCGAATGAAGAATTTTGAATTAGAGAAGGCGGTTGTGGAAGACAGTTACAAGCAGCAGTATCGTTCAAATCGACAAGCCCATTTCCGTTATCGTCAATACCATTGTTGCATATTTCTTGCGCATTTAAGTTGGCGAATAAGAGCAATAGAACAGCCGTACAGAAAATTCTGTTAAAATAGTATCTTATTATTTTAACACCAGACATGTTTTTATTGTTAGTTTAAAAAAGTTTATTCATTTTTACTTAAACAATAGACGTATTTACTGTACGCAAGGTTGCATTTACGTCCTAAAGAATTTATATTATCAAGAACGTAGTTATTTACGATTAATTTGAAATTCTGTTCTTCTATTTTTTGCATGTTCTTCTTCAGGGCATTCAACTCCATCCGCACATTTGTTAATAGGTTTACTTTCACCATAACCCTTGCCCGATATACGTTCCTTAGCTATTCCACGTTTTACGATATAATCAACTGCGGCAGATGCTCTTTTTTGGGAGAGTGTTAAATTAAACTCTTTTGATGAACGAGAATCGGTATGTGAAGAAATTTCTATCACCAAAAGAGGGTCTTTTTCCATCAAATCAATCACTTTATCTAAAATTTTTGCAGCTTCTGGTAATACATCATAATCGCCATAGTTATAGTACACTTTTTCTACAATGGTAATATTTTCTTTAGCAGTAACTTTGTTAGCGTTTTTAAGTTTTAATACTTTTAACCAAGGGTCGTCAACATAAACGGTAGAAAGCTTCTTCTTTTCGCTTGGTAGCACATTGAATTTAAACGTTTTACCCTCGTTATTCATTTCTTTCACCACATCGCCTTTGCTATTGGCAAGCACAATTCGTTTTAATTTTTTTAACTGTGGTTCATTTTCATCAACTGCTAATAATACATTTTGATCGGCAGGGAGGTTTTCGAAACGAAAAACACCAAACTCATCTGTTTTTGTTGTTTGTATGATTTCTCCTTTTTCGTTGAGTAAGTTAATTATTGCATTTTTTAGTGGTGATTTATTATCGCCCAAAAATTTACCTTTAAAATCAACCCTTAAATCTACATCTTCAACTTCCATTTGCTTTAATACATGTTTTTCGGATGCTAATAAAGAGAAGCTAAATGTTCCGTTTTCGCTAACAGTGGAGGATTGCATTTCTTTACCACTTTTGTTGGTAAGAATGATTTTTGTTTTAGGGGATAATTTTAAATCAGACTCGGCAACTTTAACTAGATAATTGTTATCTGGGGGCAGGTTTGTAAAAACAAAAGAACCAAAAGCATTTGTAACAACGGATTGAACAACTTCACCTTTTTCATTAACAATATCAACTTTAGCATTTGCTAAAGGTTTTGTAGAGTTGGCGCCAACCAATAAATTTCCGGCAATGGTAACGCCATCATTTGCTACTTCAATTTCATCGGCATTATCAGCAGGTAAATTTCTAAATACCAATTTACCACCTTTACCTTCTATCCCTGTTTCGCGAATAAAACGTTCATCTTCATTTAATAGAAAATATTTTTGTTTTTCGTCTTTTACATTATCCAGCTTAACCATGTATTTTTTAGATGGTTCCAAGCCTTCGAATGTAAAAAAGCCTTCTGCATTTGTTTGTTCGGTTTGTAGCACCTTACCACTTTCAGAAAGTAAACTTAAGCTGGTGTTTTTTAATGGATTATTTACATTTTTACCAATTACGACCTTAGCAGCAAGCGTTATGCTGTTGTTTAGCTGTTCAAATTTATATATATCATCGCGTCCAGCTCCAGGGTACCTGTCGGAAGATAAGTAGCCAGTTGCAAAATCATCAGAAAAAGTGATTCCAAAATCGTCAGCAGGGGAATTTATTTCGGCTCCGCAGTTTTTAACTCCAGTAAATGATTCGTTATTTTTTGTGGCAAAAAATACATCCAAACCACCAAATCCGGCATGGCCATCAGAGGAGAAAAACAGTACATCATCTTTTCGGTAATATGGAAACGCTTCATCAGCAGCAGTATTAACTTTACTACCTAAATTTTGAGGTTTACTCCAGCCCTCACCTTCTTGGCTGCATGAATAAATATCCATCCCACCAAAGCCATCTGGCATATCGGAAGAAAAGTACAATGTTTTACCATCAGCCGAAAAACAAGCATGAGCAACCGAATAGTTATCGCTATTGTACTGAAAATCAATCCTTGACGACCATTTTTTGCCATCAAATTTTGAAAAATAGAGTTTTGAACGATTTTTAGACTCCTTACTTCGTTTTTTATCTAAATTAACGTGTGTTATTACAGCTACATTTTGTTCAGGATTAAAACTAACTGGTCCATCATGATATTCTAGATTTATGGGATATGGTAATGGACTTATTTTTTGCTTATCGGAACTATTATTTTTAATATTGGTAGCATATACATGATAATACTTCTCCAGATCGGTGCTTAGTGGTAAAGTTTTATCGGAAACATAAACCAAATTATCTTTATAAAAAACAGGACAAAATTCGCTTGATTCGGAATTAATTTTGTTTTCAGGAGCAACGCTATATTGTTTTGCTTTTTTCTCTAACGATTTTTGAATATCACAGGATTTGATATACAATTCTACTTTTTTATCATTGGGAGCAATTTTAGCGTATTCTTTAAATTGTTGTTTGGCTTCATCGGTTTTACCGTTAGCCTTTAATACAATACCGTAATAGAAATTATTTACAGGAGTTGTACTTCCTTTTTTTATTAATTGGTCGAAATATCCTTCAGCCTCGTTAAAATTGCGAATTAAGCGATAAGCGTTTGCAATATTTTCGAGTGCTTCAAGGTTTTCTTCTTTTTTGAGTATATTTTTATATATTTCAATTGCCTTGTTGTATTCTCCATTTTCGAAATGCTTATTTGCTTTATCAAGCTGTGCATAAGCAACAAGAGAATTAACAAGTAAAAGAAAAAAAACAATTACAACTTTTTTAACAAAATCAATCATACGCTCAAGCTATACTCGCCTTATCAGTATTTAAAAATAACGTGGCGAAAAAAATGGTCCTTTAGCAGTTTTTAAATCGAAACTAAGCATTATTTCATGACTTCCACCAGCCACTGTTCCAAGTTTATTTAAACCCATATCATAGGCATAACCAAATTTGAATTTATCTGTTATATGGTACTGAGCATACACCACCAAACCATATACACTACGTGCAGATAAGCCCACCCAAAAACGATTTTGAATGAGGAAACTAAAATTTACATCGGCCGAGACTAGAGTTTTGGGCACATATTTTACCATGGTAGATGGATTAAAAATTAACTTGTCAGAAATTTCCCAAGCTTTGCCTGCAGTGAAAAAATAGTGTCGCTCAAGTTGTAAGTTTTGTCCTTCTTTAAAATCATTTTTATCTAATAATCCCTTATTGAGATGATTTACACTAACACCTGCGT
>JBASCV010000136.1:0-4896 GCA_049651825.1 Bacteroidia bacterium | reverse complement strand
ACATTTGCGATGGGAATAAATTTTCTTCTAAGCCCACAATATACACATAAGGAAACTCCAATCCCTTAGCAGCATGTATTGTCATCATAGCTACTCGGTTTTTATCTTCTTCTGTTTCTGCTTTTTTATCTGCATCTGTCATCAATGCAATGTCTTGCATAAACAATTCTAACGTATGGCTAATAGTGGGTAACGGCTCATTTTGATTGGTGTCCGTTGCTTCGGGCTCAATTACTTCTTCAGGAAACTGAAATTCGTTCGAAAATAAATCTACAGGAGTTTTTACCTCGCTTGCAGTATTAATAGTAGGTACATTTGTTACTTCGTTTGTTGCATCTACTATTGTTTCTTCATTGGGTTCAACCAATGTTATTTCAGTGTCTTCTGTAAATTCTTTTAATCCATTTAAAAGCTCTTGTATGTTTTCGTGCCTCGCTACTCCCTCAGGGGTTTTATCGGCATATAAATCTCTTAATATTCCTGAGTGTACAGCAATGTATTGACCGAGGTCGTATGCATTGTGCGTTTTAAGCATTGCCGAAAAACTCTTAATCATTACTTTAAAGTCTTCAACTTTTGCTTTTGCACCTGCATTTAAACCAATATCAAACTCATTGATGTTTTCAATTACTTTCCAAAGGCTTATATTATGGTCGTTTGAGGCAACAATAATTCTATCAATGGTCGTATCACCAATTCCCCTAGCCGGATAGTTGATAATGCGTTTCAATGATTCTTCATCATTGTTATTTATTGTAAGCCTGAAATACGATAATAAATCTTTTACCTCTTTGCGTTGATAAAATGATAGTCCACCAAAGATGCGATACGGAATGTTTTGCCTGCGTAGCGATTCCTCCAACGCCCTTGATTGAGCATTGGTGCGATACAAAATAGCAAAGTCTTTATTGTGAGCCTGCTCATTCATCTTTGTTTCAAAAATCGAATTCGCAACAAAACTCCCTTCTAAGTTATCCGATTCTGCTCTTGCTACTTTTATAAGTTCACCTTCTGAGTTATCTGTAAAAACGTTTTTCTTTAGCTGTTCTTTGTTTTTTGCAATTACTGCATTTGCTGCACCTACAATGGTTTTGGTAGAACGGTAATTTTGTTCAAGTTTAAATATGTTTAGTTCTGGATAATCTTTTTCAAAATTTAAAATGTTTTGAATATTAGCCCCTCTAAATGCATATATACTTTGTGCGTCATCACCCACAACACAAATGTTGCGGTATGCAGCAGCCAATTGTTTTATAATTACATATTGCGAGAAGTTTGTATCCTGATACTCATCCACCATAATGTATTTAAATTTATGTTGGTATTTGTGCAATACAGCCGGATGATCACGTAATAAAATGTTTGTATTAAAAAGTAAATCATCAAAATCCATGGCTCCAGCTTTAAAACAGCGCTGTGCATAAATTTGATAAATGAGCCCCATTTTAGGCTTTGCAGCCATGCGGTCTTCTTCTTCTATTTGTTTGTTTTGCAGGTATGCTTGGGCTGATACAAGATTGTTTTTGGCAGCCGATATGCGTGATAATACCATGCCTGGTTTGTATATTTTATCGTCTAACCCTTGCTCTTTAAGTATTGTTTTTATTAAGCTTTTGGCATCATCGGTATCATAAATTGTAAAGTTTTGAGGGTATCCAATTTTTTCAGCTTCGCTACGCAGTATGCGTGCAAATACCGAGTGAAATGTGCCCATCCAAATATTTTTTGATTCGCTCATGCCTACTACTTTACCAATACGCTCTTTCATTTCGCGAGCCGCTTTATTTGTAAAAGTCAATGCTAGTATGTTGAAAGGATCGGCACCTTTTTTTATAAGATGTGCTATACGATAGGTAAGTACACGTGTTTTTCCCGATCCAGCACCTGCAATAATCATTACAGGGCCTTCAGTTACTTCAACAGCTTTACGCTGTACGGGATTTAATTCATCTAAATAATTTTTCGACATGTTGTTGTCTCTTGAAATATAGATTGTTTTAATTGAATAAAGCAAATTTAGCGCTTTTTAGCGTGTTGTTTCTACTTGTTAATATCTAATCAAAAAAGTGTAAGAACTTATATCTGAAAAACTTTTATTTTGTTAACTTTAATTTTTGAAAATACTATTCATATACGAAATCAATACCATGTTCGATTTTCATAAAGATTTACAGCGTTATTTTGATTACCAATATAAAACCTCTGCGGAGTATGTTATTCCATTTGTTCAGCCTTTTGTTGATTTAAATCAACAGTTGCGCGTACTTGAAATTGGCTCGGCCGAAGCTGGTGTTTTAAAAGCTTTTACCGAAAAAAATCACTTGTGTACTGGAATAGAATTGGAGGAGGAGCGTGTAAAAAACGCAATTATAATGATGGAAAAGGAATATAAGGATGGGCGTGTAAAATTTTTGTCTAAAAATATCTATGATATTGATTTGCAGGCTGATATAGGTCATAAGTTTGATTTGATAATCCTAAAGGATGTAATTGAACATATCCACGATCAGGATAAGTTTATGAGTATTATTGGTGATTTTTTAACGCCTAACGGAAAGATATTTTATAGTTTTCCTCCATGGCAAATGCCTTTTGGTGGCCACCAGCAAATTTGTAAAAACAAGTTTGCTTCTTTACTGCCTTATTACCACCTGTTGCCCGCTTGGTTATATAAACTGATGTTGAAAATGTTTGGCGAAACGCCCCGTACCATTGATGCACTGTTGGAAATTAAAGAAACAGGAATATCGCTTGAGCGTTTTGAGCGTGTGAACAAAAAGCAAGGATTTAATATTCTTAGAAAAGAGTTGTTTTTATTCAATCCTATCTATAAATACAAGTTTAATATCAAAGTAAGGCGACAAGCAGCTATTGTTGCTGCTATTCCAGTGTTAAGAAACTTTTTTACCACTTGTGCGTATTACCTTGTAGAAAAAAATAAAGCATAATTTTTTGTTAAAAAATTACAAATCTATTTTTTTGACTATTGTTAATCTGTATTTTTTTTGATACCTTTAATGGTGTTATTTTAAATTAACAGGCTCAACACTATTGAATCTATTTTGTAAAAAGTGCAGCGTCAGCACTATAATCACTGACTTCTATAAGATGAAACTAAAAATTATATCAGCTCTACTTGTGTTTGTTTCTTTTGTAGATTGTACTCAAGCACAAACAGTTTACAATTTTGCTGGTGCAGGTGGTACGGGGTATGTAAATGGTACAGCACAATTGGCCAAATTTGGTGGTTTAGAGCAAATGGCCTACGACAAAAATGGCAATTTATTGGTGTGTGATGCGCCCAATCATTGCATCCGAATGATTGATTCCAAAGGCAATGTATCAACATTTGCTGGTAGTGGTGTTGCTGGTTTTGTAAATGGAAATAAAATGCAGGCTCAGTTTAATAATCCATTGGGCATTGCAGTGGATAACGAAAACAATGTATATGTTTCCGATAATCTAAATTTTGTTGTTCGTAAAATTGATGCACAAGGAAATGTAAGTACTTATGCTGGTAGTGGAGAAAAGGGTTACGTTGATGGCTCTGCTGCGGTAGCAAAACTAGGCTATCCAAATTATTTATGTGTTGATAATGATAATAACTTATACATAGCCGACCCTGATAACAACGTTATTCGAAAGGTGGATGTGTTGCAAAATGTTACCACATTTGTAGGTAGTGGTAATGCTGCATTTACTGATGGGGTGGGAACAGCAGCTCAGCTTTCATTTCCTATTTCTATTGCTTATGATAAAAACAATAATGTTTTTTATGTAAGTGATCAAGGCAATTCAGCAATACGTAAAGTCCTTCCTGATGGTACGCTTACTACCTATGCAGGTTGTGGTACCATTGGCCATACTGATGGTGATGCTTTGGCTTCAAAATTCTATTTTCCCAAAGGGATTGCTGTAGATGCTTTGGGTAATGTATACGTGGCTGGAAGATTTGATTATACCGTTCGTAAAATAGATACGCGTGGGCAGGTTTCTACGGTTGCTGGAACTCCTCACGTATCGGGCAACGTAAGTGGAGCAGGCAAAGATGTAAAGTTTGGTAAACCTATCGAAGTGATTGTATCGCCTGAAGGAAATTTATTAGTTTCAGATTGGGTAAACAGCACAATTCGTAAAATAGAAATGCCTACAACTGCGGGTTTAAATTCAATTACCTATAAAAATGAGGTGTTGGTAAATGTAATGCCAAACCCAATTACAACCAATACTGTAATTACTTTAGAAGGCTTGAAAAACAAACAGTTATTGAATTTGCTGGTATTTGATGTTAATGGCAAGCAAGTAGGTGCTGTAAATAATGTTGTAGGCTCTAAAATAAACTTTGAACGTGGCGACTTAAATTCGGGCGTTTATTTCTTTAAAATTATTCAAAACGATAAAGTTATTGCTACTGATAGGTTAGTGGTTCAATAGTATATAATTTTTGTATCGGTTTTAAACAGGCGAAAGAAATTGCTATTTCTTTCGCCTGTTTTGTTTTTCAATGCTTTATGGAATTAAACTACTTTATATTTTTAGAAATTGTTTAAATTTCATTCAAAAAAACGTTATTACCCTCCTACAATCTTCGACTGGCTCAGACCGACAGTGCGCACGGTCGTATTGAGTGAGCCTGTGGTGAGCTTGTCGACCCATCGAAATATGTGCGATAGCCTTAGGAATCCAATATTGTATTTTATTAAAATAAAATTTAAACAGATTCTTAGTCGTAAAATTTCTTTTTTACAAATTATTTTGTATTTTTAAAGGGTTGTAATCTTGTTTTTGGAAATAAAAACAGGTTTCTTATATTCACTTAAAAACGGGTGCTATGGTTGGTAATAATAATCCCTTAAGTTCGGATGAGGTTGTAAATGATGATGATGCTGTAATAGC
>JBASCV010000135.1:0-3078 GCA_049651825.1 Bacteroidia bacterium | reverse complement strand
TAGAGTCCAATAAAATGGATTCGATAGATGTAGTATTCATTGTGATGGGTTTAATACTGCAAAGTTACGCTTTGTGAGCTCAACAATCAACAAAATAGCATTTTATTAGAATTGTTTGTTTTCAATTAAATGTGTATATTTATACAAATGAAAGGATTAATAATTTTACTTTTTATACAATTAAATTGTGTTTTTGCATTTTCGCAAGATGCTCATTTTTCGCAGTATAATGCTACTCGTCTTTACACAAACCCTTCATTTGCTGGAACCGACAGTGCTTTGATAATAAATACTGGATTCCGTTACCAATGGCCTAATATTTCAGGAGGGTATAGAACATTTAGTTTTTCTGCCGATCAATATGTCGGTTTTTTGAAAGGTGGTTTTGGCCTAAATTACACTTATGACGACCAAATGGTAGGAGTGTTAAAAAAAACAGCAGTTGACCTTATTTATTCTCCACAAATACGATTATTTAAAAACAAGTTAATTCTAAAGCCATCTATTCAAGCTAGTATAGGCAAAAATACACTTGATTGGAGCAAATTGACGTTTGGCGATCAAATTGATGCTAGAAGAGGATTTATTTACAATTCAAACGAAGTTTCTGGTATTAACTCTAGATTCTTTATTGATTTTTCTTCCGGTTTGTTAGTGTATGCCAATCATTTTAATGCTGGTGTGGCAGTGCATCATTTAACCCAACCTGATCAAGGCTTTATGGGGCCGTCTAAACTTCCAATGAGAATTACGTTTCATGGTGGCGGAAATTTCGGTTTTAGGAACTTAAAATATTTTACTTTTTTCCCAAATGTTGTACTTCAAAAGCAACAAGACTTTCAAATGCTGATAACGGGAGTAAATGTGCGTTATAAGAAAATAATATTTGGCTTAAACTATAGGTTTTATGATGCTCCAATTGCAATGATTGGTTTTCAAAACAGGTTTTTAAAAATAAGTTATAGTTTTGATTATACGCTTTCTAATTTAACGATAGCAGAAACAGGTGGTTCGCATGAACTTCAGTTAACTTGCTTTTTGCATTATCAGAAAAAAAGGAATGTAGCAAAAGTACTTCATTTGCTTTAGTTATCGGAATAGTGTAACAATACCAGTATATTCGTATTCTCTATTAATACTATCAGAAACCGTAAGTTTGTATACGTAAGTACCTATCATAATAGTGTTACTATAGTTTTGACTACCATCCCAATAGATATGAAAGCTGTTGGTTTTAAATACAACATTGTTGTTTCTACTCATTATCTTGAGTTCCTTTAAGTTAAAGTAGCCTCGAACAAAAAAATAATCATTTTTACCGTCTCCATTAGGGGAAAATGCATTCGGTATGTATACAGAAAACAAAGTGTCTAAAGAGTCGCTACGCATTTTATACCAATGCGTGTAGGTAATAGTATCGTCTGGATTTACTTGTTCTTGTTTTTTACAACTGAACAGTAAAATACAAGTTATCGTATAAAATGTAATGTATTTCATGTTTAATGTTTTTTAAGTTGTAATAGAAACCAAACGATTACTAAAACAATTATTTTGTTTGGCACAGAATTCAAGCAACACTTTTCGTTCTTTAAATGTAAGTAATTCTTTTCAAAAGAAATAGTTAACTTTAAGCAACTTTTTGAAGTTTATACTTACTATGACCCCAAAGCACATCCTTTTAGTTGAAGACGAAGAGCACCTGCTGAAAACCATACAACTGAATTTAGAGTTGGAGGGTTATGCTGTAACTCCTGCCATAACTGGCACACAGGCGTTGAGTGTGTTTAAAAAAGAGCATTTTGATTTGGTTGTGTTGGATGTAATGTTGCCCGAAATGGATGGTTTTGATGTGTGTGAAGCAATAAGAAAGGAAAATAAACAAGTTGCAATTTTGTTTTTAACTGCTAAATCGTCAGGCGAGGAGCGTGTTCAAGGCCTTAAATTAGGGGCTGACGATTACCTAACAAAACCATTCAATTTGGAAGAATTGTTGCTTCGGGTACAAATTTTACTAAAAAGAAATAATAATTCTTCAGCAATAGACACTTCTCCCGAAATTTTTACATTCGCAAACAACCAAATAAACTTTAATACCTATGAAATTATTGGTGTTGATGGCCATAAACAGGAAATAACAAAACGCGAAATAGCGCTTTTGAAATTGTTGATAGAAAAATCAGGAACAGTTGTATCGCGAGACGAAATTCTTGATAAAGTATGGGGGACAGATGTTTATCCGTCTTCCCGAACCATTGATAATTATATTTTGGCCTTCCGAAAATACTTTGAAATCAAACAAAAAGACCCACAACACTTCCATTCTATTAGGGGTGTTGGGTATAAGTTTACTGAATAGTTACCTTGTGTTCAATATAGCCTCTTGGTCTGTCGGTCTGCACTTGATTTAATAATGCGGCTAGAGTAATAATAATTTTTTGAAAAAAATTAAACGGTCTATTACAAAATTTCTAACAACATATCACAAAAATGATTAAATAGTTTTAAAAAAAGTTTAAATTTATTATTTTAGCTATATTTTCAATTATCTTCGTTAGTAAATTTTATTGTGTGTCCGACAGTTTAGTAATCATACCAACTTATAATGAATCGGAAAATATTGAGCGCATGGTTCGCAAAGTATTTTCGCTGGAATATCCATTTCATTTACTTATTGTAGATGATGGATCGCCTGATGGTACTGCATCAATTGTTAAACAATTGATGACAGAGTTTGCAGGACGATTATTTATTGAAGAACGTAAAGGAAAGCTGGGGCTTGGCACAGCCTATATTCATGGGTTTGAATGGGCATTGACGCGCAAGTATGAATTTGTGTTTGAAATGGATTGCGATTTTTCGCATAACCCCGATGATTTAGTACGATTAAGAGATGCTTGTGTTCAAGGTGCCGATTTATCAATAGGTTCGCGATATATCAAAAATGGTAAAATTGAAAATTGGCCACAAGGACGAGTGCTCATGTCTTATTTTGCATCGGTTTATGTACGAATAGTATTGTGGTTGCCTATACATGATACAACAGCAGGCTTTAAATGTTACAAACGAAAAGTGTTGGAA
>JBASCV010000134.1:0-10494 GCA_049651825.1 Bacteroidia bacterium | reverse complement strand
GAATCAATTAATTATACACCTTTACTCGCTCTTGCTTACCTCTCTCATTCCAAAACGTCCACGTCCCACTTTCTTTTCCATTAGTATAAAACCCTTCGTATCTCTTTTGCTCATTGTCAAACCAAGTAACTGTTTTACCATTTTTTACACCTGCTAAAAATGTAGTTTCACTCCAAGGCGAACCATCCATATAATAACTCTTCCAAACGCCTTCACGCTTACCACCCTTCATTTGACCAACCATTTCAACTTGTCCATTTTTATAATGGGTAATATATTCACCATTCTGAAGAATGCTATCCGATTGGGCTTCAAACATAAAATCAGTTTGCAATGTATCGTGCTTAACTAAATTGCTACTATTTGTTTTTTCTGTTTCACCGCAAGAGTATATAAATATTAAAATAAAGCTGTATAAAAGATAAGAGATTTTATTTTTCATTTTTTAATTTTTTCTTTCCGTTGTATATCTTACCAAACCTTCCAAAGAGCTTTTCGCTGCCGAATCAGGAAATGACTGCAACAAATCCAAAGCTTTATTTTTATACTCATTCATTTTCAATTCGGCATATTGAATGCCTCCACTATTAATTACAAACTCAATAACTTCTGCCACTTTTTTGGGATCATTGTTATTGTTTTTAACGATGTTAATAATTTTACGTTTATCAAAAAAAGAAGCTTTATTCAAAGCGTAAATAAGTGGCAAGGTCATTTTTTTCTCTTTAATATCAATCCCTGTTGGTTTACCAATAGAGTTATCATCTCCGTAGTCAAACAAATCGTCCTTAATTTGAAAGGCCATACCTACTGCCTCACCAAATGCCCTCATTTTATCTACAACTTGAGTATCAACAGATACAGATGCTGCACCACAAGCACAACAAGCAGCTACTAACGAAGCGGTTTTCATTCGAATAATATCAAAATACACAGCCTCATCAATATCAAGCCTGCGTGCTTTTTCAATTTGCAACAACTCCCCTTCACTCATTTCTCTCACTGCATTTGATACCAGACTCAATAAATGAAAATCTTTATTATCAATTGATAACAACAAGCCTTTCGATAATAAAAAATCGCCAACTAAAACTGCTATTTTATTTTTCCACAACGCATTTACAGAAAAAAATCCCCTTCGCTCGTTCGAATCATCAACTACATCATCATGAACCAAAGTTGCGGTATGCAGTAGCTCTATCAACGCTGCCGCTCTATAACTCGATTCATTCATTTCGCCACACACCTTTGCCGACAAAAAAACAAACATTGGTCGCATTTGTTTTCCTTTTCGTTTAACAATATATTGTGTAATATTATTCAATAAAGGAACCGAACTTTTCATTGAAGTTTTAAACTTCAATTCAAATTCTTTCATTTCACTTAGAATGGGGGCTTTTATTTCATTTACAGTCATTATAAACCTTTATTTTATAAATTACAAAAGTTGTAATTATTAGGAGTTTGTTTTATCACTTTTTAATTTACGCTTTATAAACCCTTCTTTATTTTTATTGGCTAGCTGACCACAAGCCGCATCAATATCTTTACCACGACTTCTACGAACATTTACAACTAAATTTTTACTTTCTAAATAGTTAACAAAAGCATCCAGTCGCTCTGGTGTAGTTTGTTTGAATTCTCCATCATCAATTGGATTATATTCAATAATATTTAATTTACATGGGACATTTTTACAAAACACAGCCAATTCTTTGGCATCTTCTAAGCCATCATTAAAGTCTTTAAATGCTATATATTCGTAGGTAACACGTGTTCCCGTTTTTTCGTAAAAATATTTCAATGCCTCGGCAAGTGCCTCTAATGAATTACTTTCATTAATAGGCATAATATGGTTTCTCTTTTCATCATTTGCCGCATGAAGCGACAACGCTAAATTAAACTTAACACCATCGTCAGCTAACTTTTTTATCATTTTTGCAACTCCTGCTGTACTAACAGTAATACGTTGTGGCGACATGTTCAAGCCTTCGGGAGAGGTAATTTTAACAATCGAATCCATTACATTTTTGTAATTCAATAATGGCTCGCCCATTCCCATGTACACAATATTGGTAAGTGGCGTTTTATAACGTTCTTCCGCTTGTTTTTTTATTAAAACAACCTGATCGTATATCTCATCGGCATTCAAATTTCGCAAACGCTCCAATTTTCCTGTAGCGCAGAATTTACACGTTAAACTACAACCAACCTGCGAAGAAACACAAGCTGTCATACGAGTAGTGCTTGGTATTAAAACACCTTCAACAATTTTACCATCATATAACTTAAAAGCATTTTTTATGGTTCTATCGTTACTCACTTGCATATCATCAACAGCAACTGCATTTATCACAAAATTGGCATCCAACAATGCGCGTGTAGATTTCGACAAATTAGTCATTTCATCAAATGTACGAGCCGATTTTTTCCAAAGCCATTCATATACTTGTTTCGCACGAAAAGCTTGATCCCCATTTTCAACAAAAACAGTTTTCAATTCTTCTAACGATAATGTGCGTATATCTTTTTTTGTTTCCACTACAATTTTGATATTAGTAAAACAAATTTACAAAAAATAAAGGAGGCAAAAGCTCTAAACTATAACAGCTTTTAACTTTAAGTGTCTGTTTAAATTTTATTCAATTATTTACAACTCCCTTACACATATTTCTCAACTTTGCTGAAAACGACTTGCAAGCTTTCATTTAGAGCGAAGCCGAGAAAAGAAAAGTGCCCAAATTTTATCTTTTTACAAATTTTAAACGGGTTACAAAACAAAGAAACTATTTTATTGATTTTTTATTTAGTAAATTCGTAATTATTCGTTATAAACATGCGTAAAATAACTGCCGATTATATATATCCCATTTCCTCCGAACCTATCAAAAATGGCGTTATTACCATTGATGACGAAGGGGTGATTCTAAATATTGAATCGGAAATTAAAAACACTACCGAAAAAATAGAATATTACAAAGGCATCATTTGCCCTGGATTTATTAATACACACTGCCATATCGAACTTTCGCACATGAAATCGGTTATAGCTGAAAAAAAAGGGATGGCTGGATTTATAAAAGATATTGTATTAAAACGTTCAGCCTTGAATGAAAAAGAAATTGAACAGAAAATTAAGCAGGCAGATAAAGAAATGATCAAAAATGGAATTGTAGCGGTAGGCGATATTTCAAACAACAACACATCTTTCAGAACAAAGAAGGAATCTGCTATTGCCTATCATACATTTGTAGAAACGTTTGATATAAATCCCGAAAAGGCGGATAACGCTTTCAAACAAGCCCTGTCGTTACAAGAAGATCTGAATCAATTTACAAAACATCATTCCATTGTTCCACATGCACCATATACTGTATCCGAAAAATTATTACAATTAATCAACACACACGCATCTAACTCAAACGCAATAATATCAATACACAATCAAGAAAGCCAAGCGGAAAGTGAATTGTTTATTTCACATACGGGAAGCTTATACAACACGTTTAAAGCAATGGGTATCAACACCGATATATTGCGAAAAACAGGAGTAAACTCATTACAATCAACACTACCTCATTTAATTAATGCAACGTCTATTTTATTGGTACACAACACATATACAACTGAAACAGATATACAATGGGCACAACAAAAAGTAAGCAATAAAACAACGCTATATTGGTGTACTTGTCCAAATGCAAACCTTTACATCGAAAACACAATTCCTAATTATGATTATTTTATAAAAAACAATTGTACAATTACAATTGGTACCGATAGTTTAGCTTCGAACAATAGCCTATCAGTGTTAGATGAGTTAAAAACAATAAATAATTATTATCCACAAATTGATACACAAACATTACTTAGTTGGGCAACACATAATGGAGCTAAATGTTTAGGCTTTGAACATTTGGGCACATTAGAAAAAGGCAAAAAACCTGGTATAAATTTAATAACAAATGTAAGTGATAATAAAATAAGTTCGATGAGTGAAGTTGTAAAAATAATATAAACAAGAAACTACCAATCGCCACCAGAACCGCCACCACCAAAATCGCCACCACCAAAGTCTGATGAAGATGAAGAATCCGAAGACCAACTTGATGAAGAATCTGATGACCAACTAGATGAAGAGTCCGAAGACCAACTTGATGATGCTGAACCACCTCTACTAGAGGACTTTCGCCACGATTCAGACCCAGGCACTTTCCTTATTTTAGCTATTATAAAAGTAGCTACAATTATAATAATACCGAACTGCGATATTACTAGCAACAACAAAACAAACGTTAACAACCAGGAGTATCGATACCCTTTGTGATTTGGATTAAAAGGATTTGTAAAAAATTCTTTTACCGTTAGCCTAGGCTTATCTTTATTAATCAACCAATTAGCTCGCATTGCTTTTAATCCGTTGTATATAGCACTCACAACAATTGCAAGAAAAAATGCTAAAAAAAGTGCAAAAACGCTCAAAATAATAAATACAAATCCAGGAGCAGTAAATCCAAAAACAGTATATTCTTTTTCAAACCATGATTTATGCTGATTATTTGAAGATGCATAACTACTAGAATTATACTCTCCTTTAGCCAAAGCCATCAAAACGTTTGTAGCCCTATCCAAAGCAATGTAATATTGACCCGTTTTAAAATAAGGGTACATTTCTGTTTCGCGAATTTGTTTTGTAGTTAAATCAGGTATTACGCCTTCTAAACCATAACCTACGGCTATAAATAAATTACGTTGCCCCTCACCACCAGTTGGTTTAATTAAAATAACAATTCCGTTATCAAGTTGAGCTTGACCAACTCCCCACTCTCGCCCTAATTGAGTTGCATAATCAAAGGGCTCTAATCCATCTAAATCATCAACAATAACAATTACAATTTGATTGGAAGTTTCTTTTTCAAAGGCAGAAAGCTTCGTTTCTAAACTATCAACTTCTGATGCAGATAAAAAATCAGGCATTTCAATCGATAAATTATTTACCCATCGCGCAGGAGAAGGACGCACAGGAAACACAGTTGCCGAGACAAGCTCGGCAACTGTAAAAAATAAAATAAAAATAAAATGTTTCTTTTTTAGCATTCAAATAGTTTTTTATTTAACTACTATTACGAATTACCAATTACCACCAGAACCGCCTCCGCCAAAGCCGCCACCACCAAAACCACCAAAACCGCCCGAAGATCCACCACCAAAGCCACCACCCCTATTACTATTTAACAACGAGCCAACAATAAAACTTGTAGCATTCATTGTTAAGCCTCCTCCACCACCTCTTCTACCTGAACGAATAATTATAAAAATAATTATGAAAATAATTACAATAACAAAACCCATAGGCAAGTGCTTCTTCTCATTACGCTTTTTACCATAAGCATCCGAATTGTATTCTCCTTTAGCTAATGCCATTAATACGGTTGTGGCTTTATCTAAAGCTGTATAATATTCTCCTTTTTTAAAATAAGGATACATTTCGTTTTCACGAATTTGCTTTGTAGTCAAATCAGGTATTGCTCCTTCTAAACCATAACCTACTGCAATAAACAAATTTCGCTGTCCGTCTGCACCTGTAGGTTTAATAAGTATTACTACGCCATTGTCGAACTTGCCTTGACCCACTCCCCACTTTTGCCCTAGCTCTGTTGCATAGCTCCAAGGTTCATCACCATCTAAGTCATCAACTACAACAATTACAATTTGGTTTGATGTTTCGTTAGCAAAAGCAGTAAGCTTTTGCTCCAACATTGCTTCTTCCTGATCCGATAAAAAATCAGGCATCTCTACCGACAAATTATTTACCAAACGTGGAGGGTTGGGACGCTCAGGAATGGCTGCACTCATTGACAAGCATGAGCTAAGCACAATCATTAAAATTCTAAATAATCTTTTTAACATACTTATTTGATTATAAAAAAAAGCCACAGATTCACAGATTTAAACTAGTACATTAAAAACCTGTAAAACTGTGGCTGAAATTAATTTTGTTTTAATTATTTCCAAAACTCACATCATTACTCAACTCATTGATATCATTATGTTGTAAAGGAAAATGTATTTTCAGCTTTTCTCCCGCCATTTCAATTCCCTTACACAAACCAACTGTAAATTCAGCTTTTTTAAAATGTTCCTGCATGGTATTTTTAATCGTATCCCAAAAATCGGCAGGCACTTTTTCATTGATCCCTTTATCGCCCAATATTGCGAATTTTTTATCTTTTACAGCCAAATAAAACAATACACCATTACTCAATTCCGTAGCATCCATACCCAATTGATGAAATATGTTTGCAGCTTTATCCAAAACATCTTCTTTGCAATCGTTATCAACATGCACACGAATTTCGCCTGAAGTATTTAATTCAGCATTCGCTATTGATTTTTGAATTGCGAGCTTTTGTTCTTCACTAAAAAATTTTTCTGCTTTCATTTTATATAGATGTGAGATGTGAGTATTGAGATATGAGACGAGAATAAAAACTCTCACTACTCATATCTCAAATCTCATGTCTGATTTTTATTTCTTCTCTCTCATGCTTTTGATATCTGGAGCTGTTTCAGCACCTTCTTGCGATTCGAAATACGCTTTTTTGTCGAAATCGAACAATCCAGCCCAAATGTTGCGAGGGAATTTGCGTATGTAGGTATTGTATTCTTGCGCCATTTCATTGAAACGTCTGCGCTCAGTAGCAATACGATTTTCCATACCTTCGTATTGAGCTTGAAAATCGCGGAAAGCACCAACAGCCTGCAATTGAGGATAATTTTCGGCAACAGCCATCAAACGACCTAATGATGAACCAAATGCACTTTGTGCTTTTTCAAATTCAGCCATTTTCTCCGGAGTTAAATTTGTTGGATCAATTTGTATGCTTGTAGCTTTGCTACGTGCTTCCATTACTTCGCGCAATGTTTCTTTTTCAAAATCAGCAGCACCTTGTACAATTTCAAACAAATTTTTAGTTTTATCCATACGTGCTTGATAAGCTACTTCAACTTGTTGCCACTGAGCAGTAACCCCTTCCTCTTTTGTTACCATAGAGTTGTATGAGCCACAACCGTTAAACCCAATTAGCAAAAACAAACCAGCAATTGCCAATAAAATAATCGTTCCTTTTTTCATTTTTTTAGTTTAGTTTTTAAATTAATAACAATACTGGTATACAAAGCACAGACCATATTTTTTATACTGCCAGCCTGACGTTTTTTGTCAGCAATTTAGTCAATTAGTTCAACACTACGTTTGATAAACTTAGTTAACTCCTCACCTTTTAGCAAACCTTGTGATAACATTGCCAAATCAGCAGCCTGTTTTGTCAGTTGTTTTTGTTTGTCTTCGCTTTTTTCGTTCAATATTTTACTAATTAGCGGATGGTTTGTATTTACCACCAAATTGTGGATATCGGGCATTGAACCATAAAAAGCCATAGCACCTCCACCTAACGCGCTCATATCTTTCATTCTGCGCATAAACTCTGGCTTCGTAATAAGCATTGGTGCATCTTTTTCGCTCAAACTTTCAAATACCACACTAAATTTTTCTTTTGGCACAAGACTTTCAACAATTGGTTGCAATTGTTTTTTATCGTCTTCGGTTAATTTTGAAGGTTGTGCATCTTCCTTAGCAATTAACTTATCAATGGTATCAGCATCTACACGAACAAATGAGGTTTCACCAATTTTTGATTCTAAGTGATTGATATAATGTGCATCAATTGGGCTATCAAACACTAAAACATCGTATCCGCGCTCTTTTGCCGCTTCAATATAGCTATGTTGTTCATCAGTATTAGTGGTGTATAAATAAATTACACGTTTATCTTTATTAGTTTGAGTAGGTTTTACTTTTGCGGCATATTCGTCCAAAGTGTACAACTTGTTTTCTACGCTTTTAACCAAAGCAAACTTTTGTGCTTTTTCATTGAACTTTTCTTCCGAAAGCATTCCGTACTGAACAAAAAGCTTAATGTCTTCCCATTTAGTTTCAAAATCAGCACGGTCTTTTTTAAATAATTCTTCCAATTTGTCGGCCACTTTTTTGGTAATGTGACTTGAAATTTTCTTCACGCTCGAATCGCTTTGCAAGTAGCTACGGCTTACATTTAAAGGAATATCTGGCGAATCGATAACACCACGCAATAGGGTTAAAAAATCAGGTACAATGTTTTCTACCGAATCGGTCACAAACACTTGGTTGCAATATAACTGGATTTTATCTTTTGGTGCTTCAAACGATTTTTTGATGCGCGGGAAATACAAAATACCTGTTAAATTAAAAGGATAATCTACGTTCAAATGAATATGAAACAATGGGTCTTCAAAATTCATTGGGTACAATTCGCGGTAGAAGTTTTTATAATCTTCATCCTTTAAATCAGCAGGTTTGCGAGTCCAAGCAGGACTTGGATTATTTACAATGTTGTCGATTTCTACTTCAACATCTTTTTCGCCCTCTTTTACAGTTTCTTTTTTTGTACCAAATTTTATTTCTACCGGTAAAAATTTACAATATTTAGTAAGCAACTCTTGAATGCGGTATTGTTCCAAAAACTCTTCCGAATCATCTGCTACATGCAATACAATGTTGGTACCTCTTTCAGCTTTAGTAGTTTCTTCAATTTTATATTCAGGGCTGCCATCGCACTCCCAACGCACCGCCTTAGCACCATCTTTAAACGAAAGAGAGAATATTTCCACTTTTTTGGCAACCATGAAAGCTGAGTAAAAACCCAATCCAAAATGCCCAATAATTGCATTTACTTCAGATGTTTTGTCTTTATATTTTTGTACAAACTCTTCGGCACCGCTAAATGCAATTTGAGTGATGTATTTTTCAATTTCTTCAGCTGTCATACCAATACCATTGTCTTTAATGGTAATAGTTTTAGCCTCTTTATCCAACACTACTTCTACCTTTAAATTTCCTAAATCTCCTTTAGCTTCGCCTAGAGCAGAAAGCGTTTTTAGTTTTTGAGTAGCATCTACAGCATTCGAAACCAATTCGCGAAGGAATATTTCATGGTCGCTGTAAAGAAATTTTTTAATAATTGGGAAAATGTTTTCGGTTTGAACGTTAATTTTTCCAGTTTGCATTTTATTTCAATTTATGGGTTAATAATTTAGATGTATCTATTTGATTTAATGCCTTTTATTAGGCAAATGCCGTGCCACTGACAAAACACTGACAAGTTGGCAAGGGTAATTTCGCTAAACAGCTCAAAAACAGCAAATTAGCCCTTTTCGCTCGATTCTGAACGTAAGTTATGCCAATCAGCATATTTAAAGTAAAGCAATAATCTGTAAAACCATAAGGCATTGAATCAAGCAATAGGCATTTTCTTAAAAAAATAAATTTAACTTTGTTAAGCATTGCTAAGTGATAAAAACAAAACGCTGTTTTAATAAATGATAACAACTGGAATTATTCCTGCGAGATATGCTTCTACCCGATTTCCTGGCAAACCGCTAATTGATATTGGTGGCAAATCAATGATTCAAAGGGTATATGAGCAGGCAAAAAAAGCAAAACGATTAACGGACGTTGTTGTTGCTACGGATGATAAACGCATAGAAACTCATGTAAAGGCATTTGGTGGAAATGTAGTGATGACGAGTGAAAGCCATCAAAGTGGTACAGATAGATGTTTTGAAGCAATGCAAAAATACGGTTCTGCTATAGATGTGGTAATTAATATTCAAGGTGATGAACCTTTTATTCAGCCCGAACAAATTGATTTATTGGCTTCTTGTTTTGATTCAGATAAGGTAAGGATTGCAACTTTGGTAAAAAAAATAACAAATTATGATGAACTTTTTAATGTAAACACCCCAAAGGTTGTTTTAAATAAAAATGCAGATGCAATTTATTTCAGTCGCCAAACAATTCCCCATGTAAGAGGTCAAGAAAAAACACAATGGCTTGATTATCAAACATATTACAAACACATTGGCATTTATGGCTATACTTCGCAAGCCTTAGCAGAAATTACCCAACTCAAAACATCCAATTTGGAGCTTGCTGAAGGCTTAGAACAGCTCCGATGGCTAGAAAACGGATATCATATACGCACCAAACAAACTGATATTGAGAGCATTGCAATTGATGCACCCGAAGACCTTCAAAAACTCGCAAATTTTTTGTAACTTTGACTCCTGTTTTCGAATCGAGTTCATCATTTTATTAAATGAGAGCTTTTTGAAACAATAATTTTCAATGAAAGTAGATAAACATATTAGCGAACTTCTTTACGAGCACGATTGTGTTATTGTTCCTGAGTTTGGTGGCTTCATTGCCAACTATGCTCCGGCAAAAATACATCCTACGCAACATACGTTTATACCGCCATCAAAAAACATTAGCTTTAACAAACATCTAAAAAGTAATGATGGCTTGTTGGCCAACCATATTGCTGTTTCCGAAAAAACAAGCTATCCAGAAGCATTAAAACATATCAATACCTTTAGTACTGCTACCAATGCTCA
>JBASCV010000133.1:0-16281 GCA_049651825.1 Bacteroidia bacterium | reverse complement strand
GAAATTACATCAGTATCAACAGACCCATCATTAAGCGGTTTACGCTTCACCAATTTAACCAATGCGAGCCCTTCCATAACAGGCAACCCTGGTAACAACAAAGTATTAACCGTAGATAGTGATGGAGATGTGGTGTTGGTGTATGATATAACAAGTGATGCCCAAACCGTCTCACTAACCCAAGCCTTTACCACAATGCAACAAGAAATTAACACCCTAAAAAGTAAGGTTATAGCACTCGAAAAACTACTAGTGCTAAACAACTAATTTGTTGTATATTAGCTACATGAAAAAACTCTACCTCTGCTTTTTTCTTGTTTTAGTGCTTTGTTGCAAGGCTTATTGCCAAACGAATTTAGTAATGAACCCCTCGTTTGAAGATACCTCTGCCACCGATTATACTGTACACTATCAGATATGTAAAAACTGGTTTAATCCAAACGCTTCCACAGCAGATTATTTTAGCCCTTATTGCCATATACAACAACAATGGGGTAACGGATATTGTTCTCCGCAAACTGCATTTGGATTTCAACAAGCTCAGGACGGTTCCGCATATATTGGTTTAATTATTTGGGAGCCTAATAATCACACGACAAAGGAATATGCAAGAGGTATCTTAAATCAGTCAATGGTGCAAGGTGAAAAATATGATGTTTCTATGTATATTAATATGGCAGATAGCAGTAATTATAGAAGTTGTGAAATTGAAATTGCATTTACTGATACTATAATAAATTCTAATATACTTGGGTCATTTAATTTTACGGATACTGTGAAGTATGATATTTATACTGTGGACACATCACAATGGCAATTGTTGACAGGTACTTATACTGCACACGGAGGGGAACAATATATTTATATTGGTAGTAATATCCCTAATTCAAATATAACTTGTATTGATACATTAACGACAGGATTTTTTTCTACTCAAGGAGCATATTATTTTATTGATAATATATTCGTTTCGGCAGTTCCAGTTTCAATAAATGAAATAAACTCTACTCAAATCAGTATATTCCCAAATCCAGTAAGTGATGTTTTATATGTAAAAAATCTTAATAAACTCAATATCTATTTCATTATGGATATTATGGGTGAAATAGTTAAAAGCGGACAACTACTCAATCAAGTCGATGTTTCGGACATTAAGAATGGAATTTATTTTATGCTATTAAATGACAAAGAATATAAAATTATTATTAATCATTAAACTTAAATCCTATGAAAAACAAATTACTCATTGCTTTACTAACAGCCTTATTTTGCATACCTCAAATAACGGAAGCCCAATTTATTTTTTTAGGTGCAAATAATGGTCAAACCACTCCAGCTATACGAGGTATTGGCATAGGTGATTTTTCTGGTAATGGTGCAACATCTCCCAGTGCCCGTTTACACGTAAACAACTTTTTTTGTAACCAACCCAATGGCTCTTTAAGCGGTTTACTTTTCCGTACTGACGGTAGAAACAATGTAGAAAACCAATGGTAGTTATATCCCAACCTAATCGTAAATGGATTTTCAATCCATTTGATGGTGTTATAAAAGACATAATACATTGCTTAATGGAGTATTACATTATTTGCTTCATATATCTTAATTGTTATATATTAGCCGTATGAAAAAACTCCTACTGTTATTACATTTTATTTTTTCTGCTTTATTTTCCATATCTCAAAATTTGGTTTCTAACTCTAGTTTTGAACTATATTCAAATTGCCCAACAGATGAAAATCAAGTCCCTTTTTCTATAAATTGGAGCAGCTATTATGGGACTCCGGAATATTATAATGTTTGTGCAACAAATTCAGATTTTTCGATACCTCAAAACCTTTGTGGTTACCAAGTTTCTTCTACAGGAAACGCTTATTGTGGTTTTTTCGCATACTGGAGTCCAACTTTTAGCTCTCCCTATAAAAATATAAGAGAGCATATTGGACGACAACTATCTTCAACACTTGAAGTTGGTACTAAATACTATGTTTCCATCAAAGTTAGTATGGCGTACTATGCATTTAATTGTGCGTCCAACAACATTGGTGTTAAATTTTCGACTATTCCCTACAATATTTATGCTGATAGTTCTGGAGGAAATCCAACAGTCAATAATTTTGCACACATTTATACCACATCTATAATATCTGACACTCTAAACTGGACAACTATTTCAGGGGCTTTTATTGCAGATTCTGCTTACAATTATGTAATTATTGGCAATTTTTTTGAAGACATAAATACAGATACACTAATACTGGATTCTAATAATATTTGCTATTCGTATTACTACTTAGATGATATTTGTGTTTCTACAGATTCATTAACTTGCAGCTTAATTAATGAACTTGACGACATTGAATCAAATAAAATAATTACAATATATCCTAATCCTTTAAATAGTTCAATGGTTTTGAAACTCAATGAAAGTTTTCAGCATGATGTTTTCAGCGTAAAATTATATGATTCTGTTTGGGGTAGAGAAATTAAGAATTATGAAGGAAAAAACAATGAACTAAGAATAGAAAAAGATGATTTAAAAGAAGGACTTTATTTTTTAAAAATTCAACTAGATAATTTACTAATTACAAAAAAAATTATAATCACAAATTAAAATCAAATGACAACAACTATTAGAAAGTCAATTTTAGCACTACTCATAACAGGTTTAATATTGCAGATTAGTTCTGCTTTTGCTCAATTTCAGACCATTACACTTTCAGGAAATCAATCTTGGCGCTTTCTGCCAAATAATGTTAGTCGTATTGGAATTGGAAATTTTCCGAATAACACAAACCTGCCTGCAACATTAACAGTCAATGGAAATACGACATCATTTTCCACAGGCGAAACTTTTAGAACAATAAGTAATGCTACAACCGTAAACGCATGGCGCATGTATACAGGTACTGGCACTGGCACAGAAAAGTTTGCAATAACACACACACCGTCAAGCAATTTAATTACACTACAATCCTCAGCAGATGGTATGTCATTTAATACAGGTGGTGCAGTAGAAAAAATGCGTATTCTAGCCAATGGTTTCGTAGGTGTAGGTACGTCTACACCTCAGTCTTTTCTTCATGTCAATGATGGCGTTATAGGTCGTATGGCACAGTTTACAAATACTTCTACAGGCACTGCTTCTACTGATGGTTTTTTAATGTTGTTATATGGCGACAACATGGCCTTGAGTTTACAAGAAGATGCAGACCTTGTACTAGCTGCTGGAGGTGGAGCCAATAATCTTGCAAGGCTTACAGTAGATGGAACAGCTGGTCCTACACAGGGTTTTATTGGAATCGGAAATAATTTTCTAAATCCACAATCCTTATTACACGTTAACGATGGTGTTAATGCTACATACACGCAAATAACAAACAATGCCACAAGCAACTCTACTACTGATGGTTTAAAAGTAGGTATAGAAGCTAATGGGCAAGCAAGTATCATACAACAAGAAGCACAAGATATTGCAATATATACCGCAGGTAGTGCGCCAGTAAATAAACGTATAACAGTAAAAGGCACAGCAGGAATTACCCAAGGTAGCGTAGGTATCAACACCATTAATCCCCAAAACAGATTAGAAATTACATCAGTATCAACAGACCCATCATTAAGCGGTTTACGCTTCACCAATTTAACCAATGCGAGCCCTGCCATAACAGGCAACCCTGGTAACGGAAAGGTGCTTACGGTAGATAGTGATGGGGATGTGGTGCTTGTTTCTGATGCAGGAAATATAGGTACTACAGGGCGTACAGGAAATACTGGTTTTACTGGTGCTACAGGAGTTACTGGTTTTACAGGAAGAACGGGTTCTACTGGTGCTACAGGAATGGGAGTAACTGGGCGCACAGGTAATACAGGTGTAACAGGTGCCACAGGCTTTACGGGTGCCACAGGTGGTATTGGTGTTACAGGAACAACAGGTGCAGGTGCAACTGGACGTACAGGAAACACTGGTTCTACAGGAGCTATTGGAACAACGGGTGTAACTGGTACTATAGGTATAACTGGTGCAACAGGTAGCTTAGGTATAACCGGAGCTACAGGTAGTATTGGCTTTACAGGTGCTACGGGTAATATAGGCACAACAGGCGTTACGGGTACTATTGGATTTACGGGCGCAACAGGCCCATCTTGGTATATAGTATCAAATGATTTTAACACAGATGGTAACTTAACAATTGTTACATCAGAACCTCTTAGTATTACATCAACTAATGCAGCATGGTTAACAACTGGTAATACTGCTACTTCGGATGGTTTAAATTTTATTGGAACCACTGATGCCGTACCTTTTAATGTTAAAGTAAATAATCAACCATCAGGTAGGATAGAATTTTTACCGTCTGGAAATACTTTTTGGGGTTTTCAGTCTGGAGGAAATTTTGGTGCTTACAATACTGCAAATGGTTATCAGGCGCTTTATTCTGGAGGTGCTGCTGGAAGTGCAAATGTTGCAAATGGTTATCAGGCGCTCTATTCTAACAATTCTGGAAGTGGTAATATTGCTAATGGTTATGGAGCACTATATTCAAACGTAATAGGAGGATATAATGTGGCAATGGGATATAAAGCACTTTATATGAATACGAATGCTAGTAATAACACAGCCATTGGCTCATTTGCTTTATACTCAAATAATGATGTTAATTATGCAAACGGAAACACAGCTATTGGCGCAAATTCGCTTTTTTCTAACACAAAAGGCTATTTTAATACTGCCAATGGAACCGATGCACTATATTTAAATACCGAAGGGTATGGTAATACAGCTAATGGTGCGAGTAGTTTACTTAATAATACCACAGGGAATAGAAATACTGCAACAGGATTAACAGCAATGCTAAAAAACACAACAGGTATAAAAAACTCTGCTCACGGTCATCAATCTCTTAATTTTAATACAACAGGAAGTTTTAATGCTGCGAATGGCGACCGCTCACTTTACTCTAATACTGTTGGGTGGTATAATACTGCTAGTGGTGCTAATGCTCTTTTTGGAAATATTTCTGGAGAGAATAATACTGCATTGGGTTATATGGCAGATGTTTGCGGTAGTTGTCCGAATTTATCAAATGCTACTGCACTTGGAAATATGGCTGTTGTAAATAATAGCAATAAAATACGAATTGGAAACACAAGTGTCACTGTTATTGAAAGTCAATCTAATAACTTTGTTCCTTCTGATGGACGTTTTAAAACAAATATTAGTGAAAGTGATGTGAAAGGTTTAGAATTTATAAAGCAGTTGCGTCCAGTAGTATTTAATTTTAATACAAAACAATTTCAAGAGTTTTTAACTAGTGGTATGCCAGATAGTGTGCGTACATACTATGTTGATAGTGTTGATTTTGTTGCTTCTACTGCAATAAGGCAGAGTGGCTTTATTGCACAAGAGGTTGATAGCATAGCCCAATTAGTAGGATATAACTTTAGTGGATTACATGTGCCTGAAAATTTAACCGATAACTATAGTTTAGCATATAGCGCTTTTGTTGTACCCTTAGTAAAAGCCGTTCAAGAGCTTGATTCAACTTTAACCAATATAGATACTACAGGCATTACAGCATCAGCCCCACCTGTTGTTAATACATTAAGCAAATTTACAGGCACTACAACCATTGCCAATAGTATAATTACTGACGATGGTACACATGTGGGTATTAATACCTCTACAGCTAATAATACTTTAGAAATTAATGCAGGTACTGCCAATACAAGTGGTTTAACGTTTACAAACCTTACTGTTAGTTCTAGTGCTGTACCTTCAAATGGTAAAGTATTAAGTGTTGATGGAAGTGGTGCTGTAATACTAACCGATGGTGTTGTGGGTGCTACAGGATCAACTGGGGCTACAGGAAACTTTGGAGCAACTGGTAATACTGGTGAGGTAGGAGTTACGGGAAATACAGGAGCAACAGGCCTTACTGGAAATACTGGCGAGGTAGGAGCAACGGGTGTTACAGGTGCAACGGGTGCTACAGGAAATAATGGCGCAATAGGCGCAACAGGAAATACAGGTGCAGTTGGAAGTACTGGTAATACTGGCGAAGTGGGTGCAACAGGTAATGATGGTGCAACAGGAGCTGTTGGAGCCACTGGCGCAACGGGTAGAACAGGAAGCACAGGTGCTACTGGAGCCGATGGTGCGCTTACCGCATGGTCGCGCCTTGGTAATGCAGGTACTGTTGATGGAACAAATTTTATAGGTACCACTGATAATGCTCCGTTTAATGTACGTGTAAATAATCAACCAGCAGCACGTATCGATCAAACTCGTTCCAATGCATTTTGGGGCTATTTGGCAGGCAATGTAAGTATGCTAGGTACAGATAATACCGCTGTAGGTACTTATGCACTTACAAATAATAATATTGGAAGTTTTAACGTTGCCAATGGTACCTATGCGTTATATTCAAATACATCAGGTATACGTAATACAGCCAGTGGTTATTATTCGCTTGCAACCAATACTACTGGTGAAGAAAATACGGCTTTGGGTATGTACACACTTGCATCCAACACCAATGGTACCCGTAATACTGCAATTGGAAACGAAGCCCTTGCTGTTAATTCCACAGGTGTAAATAACACCGCTAATGGCTATTATGCCCTACATGATAATAATACAGGAAATAATAATACTGCTATGGGCTACGCTGCAGGTTATACCAATACAGGTAGTAACAATACATTTTTAGGAACATTTGCAACAGGTAGCGCTTCTATTACCAATGCCACTGCTATTGGAGCCAATGCACAAGTTACTGCAAGCAATAGTATGGTATTGGGCAACAATGTAAATGTGGGCATAGGTACTACAGCCCCAGCATACCGTTTGGATGTAAATGGAAGTGTGAATGTAAACGGTACGTATTACCAAAACAATTCGGTATTTACTTCCGACCAGTTGTTTAAAAACAATGTAGATAGCATACAAAATGCATTAGGCTTAATCAATCAGTTAAAACCTCGTTCGTTTTATTTTGATACCGCCAATGTGTATGGTATGAATTTCAATGCCGAAAAACAGTACGGCTTAATAGCGCAAGATGTAGAGCAGTTATTGCCCGAATTGGTTTCAAACACAAGCAAAGCAGCCACTTACGATACCGCTGGCACATTGTTAACACAGGCTGTAAACTATAAAACATTAAATTACAATGCATTTACTCCTATTTTGATAAAAGCAATGCAAGAACAGCAACAAGGCATGAGTGCACAACAACAAGCCATTGATAGCCTCACTGCAAAAACGCAGTTGCAAGATTCTATTAATGCCTCGTTGCAAAACCAGTTGAATCAATTAATGTCAATTATAACGGGTTGTTGCAATGCAAACGAACAACGTTCAACAACAGTAACAACTTCCCCTCCGCCTAAGGCGGATAGTGCAAGGGAGGGCTTAGATGTGCAATTAAGTAACAAAAACATAATTGTTTTAAATCAAAACGTGCCCAATCCTTTTGCCGAACAAACAACCATTACGTATTATTTGCCCGAAAATGTAAGTCGTGCTCAAATGATATTTTTTGACCAATCGGGAAAAATAATAAAATCGGTTGATTTAAAAGAGAAAGGTCAAGGGCAGTTAAATGTTTTTGCAAACGATTTAACCAATGGTATTTATACCTATTCGTTAATTGTTGATGGCGTAAATGTTGAAACTAAAAAGATGGTAAAACAATAGATTTAAATCGAGTTATCTGTTATGGCATTGCTTTTAACAGATAACTCTTTTCATAAAACACGCTTCTTTTCGCCCCTAAAATCGATTTCTACATAATTACTCAAAAATTTATTGCTTAATTTTGTACTAATAATTAGTACAGATTCGTAATTCGTACCGTGGAATCGTTAGAACGCAACCAATCAATTTTACACAAATACATCCCTGAAAAGGCTGTTCCTGTTATTTCGGAATGGATTTATACGTTTGATTTTAAGCTGAAAATAAAAAAAAGTCGCTCAACCAAATATGGCGATTATCGTGCCCCAATTCATGGACAAAATCATCAAATTACCATTAATTATGATTTGAATAAATATGCATTCTTAATAACCTTAGTGCATGAAATAGCGCATTTATCCAATTATAATAAACATAAAGATACGGTAAAGCCTCACGGTGAGGAATGGAAATTTCATTACAAAATGTTAATGCAACGTTTTCTGGTTCCTGATATTTTTCCGCCCGATATTATTGTTGCTTTACGAAAATATATGAATAATCCTGCAGCTTCAAGTTGTTCGGATGTTGATTTGTTAAGGGTGCTGAAAAACTATGATACCAAAGCCCCTCATCTTGTTTTGCTCGAAAATGTGCCTATCGGTAGCACGTTTCGGTACAACGATACCCGTCTTTTTGTAAAAGGAGAGCAAATACGCAAACGTTTCCGTTGTAACGAGGTAGGAACCAAGAAGGTATATTTGTTTAACCCCATTACTGAAGTAACGCTAGTAAATAAGCAGTAGCTTTGAGTAAGTAATCTCCCTCTCCTGTGGAGAGGGTAGGGGAAAGGTGCCCAAATTAATCCCTTTTCGCCTTTAATTTTTCCGTTTTTTTACTTAAATTTGTTTTTTACCTAAGTAATTAAAAACAATACCTTTTAATCTTAAAAAATGAGCGCCACCACTCTTGACAAAAACAATGAGCTTATTGTATCAAAGCTTGCCGAAAACATTATTGGTTCTGAAATTATAAAGCTTGCAGCAGAAGTAAATGAAAAAATAAAAAAAGGCGAAAAAATCTATAATCTTACTATCGGTGATTTTAATCCTAAAATATACCCTATTCCAACAGAATTAAAAACAGCTATTGTAGATGCTTATAACGATGATCATACCAATTATCCAGCAGCTGATGGTATGTTGGAGTTGCGTCAGGCGGTAGCTAAGTTTCTTAAAAATTATGGCAATTTAGATTATAAATCAGATGAAATTGTAATTGCAGGTGGTGCACGTCCGGTAATCTACGCTATTTTTCGTGCTTTGGTTGATGCTGGCGATACTGTAGTTTTTCCTGTTCCATCGTGGAATAATAATCACTATACGTATTTGAACGATGCAAAGCAGGTAATCATTGAAACAACTCCGGCTACTAATTTTATGCCTACAGCTGCCGATATTAAACCGTACATTTCTTCGGCTAATTTAATTGCATTGTGTTCGCCTTTAAATCCAACAGGTACAACTTTTCGCAAACACGAATTGGAAGAAATTTGCGATTTGATTCTTGCCGAAAATGAAGTACGTAATGCTAAAGGACAAAAACCGGTGTATTTGATGTACGACCAAATTTATTGGGCATTAACGCATGGCGAAACTCAACATTACGAGCCTGTATCGCTTCGTCCCGAAATGAAAAATTATACAGTTTTTGTTGATGGTATCTCTAAATCGCTTGCCGCAACAGGTGTACGTGTTGGTTGGGCAATGGGACCTAAAAAAATAATAGAAAAAATAAAAATGATTTTAACCCATGTTGGCGCATGGGCACCCAAGGCCGAACAAATTGCAACTGCTAACTATTTGAATGATACAGCAAACTATGATGCTTTTTTGGCTGATATTAAAACCAAATTAAATACAAGTTTAGTAGGTTTTTATAAAGGGTTTAAAGCACTGAAAGCCGAAGGGTTTAATGTAGATGCAATTGCACCTGAAGCTGCCATATACCTTACCGTTCAGTTTTCATTACACGGTAAGAAAACCGCACAAGGCACAGTGTTAAAAACAACACAAGATATTACAAAATATATACTTGACGAGGCAAAAGTGGCCTTAGTTCCTTTTTATGCATTTGGTGCATCGCCCGACTCAAGTTGGTATCGCTTATCAGTTGGCACATGCAGAGCCGAAGATGTGGATGGTGTGATTGGTAATTTACGTTCGGCATTAAAAAAATTAATTTAATAGAAGCAGCACTTTGCTACTTCTATAATTCCTTTGTTGTTGTAATGGAAATAGATAAAAAAAATAGATATTGTGTAATAATGGCTGGTGGCATTGGAAGCCGCTTTTGGCCAATGAGCCGTACAGCTCATCCCAAGCAGTTTATGGACATTTTGGGTACTGGACAAACATTATTACAGCAAACGTATAAGCGTTTTTTAAGACTTTGTCCTAAAGAAAACATTTTTATTGTAACCAATGATTCATATGTATCCTTGGTGAAAGAGCAAATACCAGGAATACCTGATGCAGCTATACTTAGCGAGCCAATGCGTAAAAATACAGCACCTTGTGTTGCTTATGCATGCTACAAAATTTCAGCTTTAAATCCTGATGCCTTAACTGTTGTAGCCCCATCAGACCATCTTATTACTAAAGAAGATACATTTGTTAAAGCAATAAAAGCATGTTACAAAAAAGCTGCTTCTGAGGATTGTTTGGTTACACTTGGTATTCGCCCTAGTAGACCAGATACTGGTTATGGTTATATACAGTATGTAGAATCTGCAATTCAAGAGGAAGACCCACGTATTAAAAAAGTAAAAACATTTACAGAAAAGCCTGATTTAGAAATGGCTAAATTCTTTTTACAAAGTGGTGACTTTTTATGGAACGCAGGCATTTTTGTATGGAGTGTAAAGAGCGTTATTAAAGCATTTGAAACACATTCTCCTGAAATGGCTGCTTTGTTTAATGAAGGGAAAGCCTTATACAATACTCCTGCAGAAGCAGAGTTTATTGCCAATGCATATACCCATTGCAAAAATATTTCTATCGATTATGCAATTATGGAAAAAGCGGATAATGTGTATGTCCGCTCGTCTGTAATAGGTTGGAGCGATTTGGGTACATGGGGATCTTTATACGACCACATTCCTGCCGATACGGATAAAAATGCTGTTGTAGGTAAAAATGTAATTACGTATAATTCTAAAAATTGTATTGTTAATGTCCCTAAAGATAAACTAGTGATATTGCAAGGATTGAATGGCTACATTGTTGTTGAATCGGACGGTATTTTGTTGGTTTGTAAAAAAGAGGATGAACAGCAAATAAAAAACTTTGTAAATGATGTTAAAGTAACTAAAGGTGATAAGTTTGTTTAAGCGTAATTAGTTACCTGTTTTATCAAAAGCCTATCTGATTATAATCATGATAGGCTTTTTGTTTAAAATATAACAACTTTGTGGTTTATTGCGTATAAAACGTTGATAATAAAAATAGTGGCTTTGAGTTTTTTGAGTTCAATACAAATCTTTTTAAAACGTACATTACAATTACTCTTTCTGTTTTTGTATGTTGTTACTGCTTTGGCTCAAACCGAAAAAATCAATCCTTTATATAATTCTGGCTTTGAAAAGGTTACTGCAGGAAATAAATTACCCGATGGCTGGTTTAGATGGGGGACAGATGATTACATCGTTAGGATAGATACTTCAATTAAGCACAGTGGTAAAAATTCGATATTAATTGAATCGACTAAGAATAGTGCAAAAAGCTCGTTTGGTTCTATTGCTTATTCGTTACCTGCAAATTATTTAGGTAAAGAAATTGAAGTCCGTGCGTATGTGCGTGTGCAGGATATTTTAGATAATGAATTGAGTATTTTACTGAGAGTTGATGATAAAAATAAGAATGTGTTGGCGATGGAGAATGGGCGACAAAAAAATATTCAGGGTTCAGGGTACTGGAATTATTACACTGTTTCAGTGCCTTTTCCTGCTAAAGCACAAACAATTTATATTGGAGCAATGCTTACAGGCAAAGGAAAGTTGTGGGTAGACGATTTTCAGGTGTTGATTGATGGTAAAGATATTAGTAAGGCAAAGCGTAAAGCTAAAATAGAATTGCCTGCCGATAGAGATAAGGAGTTTGATGAAGGTTCTTTAATAACTGCTGAAATGATAAATAAAACAGATAAAGAAAATCTGTTTTTATTAGGCAAGTTATGGGGCTTTTTAAAATACTACCATCCTGCAATAGCAAAAGGTAATTATAATTGGGATTATGAATTGTTTCGAATATTACCTAAAGTTATGGCTTGTAAAGATGTGAAGGAAAGAAACATTCTTTTTTATTCATGGATAAATCAATTGGGCGATATAAAAATAGATGAAAAACAATTTTCGCCTGATACTGTTGGTGTTAAAGTTGTTGCGTCATTTGATTGGTTAAATGATTCACTTACCTTGGGTACTCCATTAACTACTTTACTAAATCAAATAAAAAATTCGAAACGTTCGGCTGTACATTATTATTTGGAGATAAATCAAACTAGAGGAACAGCTGAATTTACCAATGAACGAACCTATAATGATTTGCTTTATCCTGATGCGGGTTTTCAGCTGTTAAGTCTTTATCGCTATTGGAATACAATCGAATACAATTATCCGTATAAATATTTACTTGTTGATGATTGGAACAATGTGTTGAAACAATATATTCCCCGTTTTGTAAATGCATCCACCGAATTGGATTATAAATTGGCAGTATTATCTATTATTGGTTGTATTCACGATGCCAATGCTAATATATTGGCTCCTAATCCCGTAGTTACTCAGTTTAAAGGTGTAAATAAAGTGCCTTTAGATGTAAGTTGGATTGAGAATAAAGCCGTAATTACGGGTGTTATGAATCATGCATTGGTTGCTAAAACTGAATTAAAAAATGGTGATGTGTTGTTAAAGATTAATGACAAATTAGTTGACTCAATTATAAAGCAAAGGCTCGATTATACTCCAGCATCAAGGCCTATAATTCAGTTAAGAAATGTATGTACAGATTTATTGCGAACCAATGATTCTGTTTTAACTGTTACTTATTTGCGTAACGATAGTATGGGAACAACTGTTGTGAAAAGCTATTCGAGAGATTGGCTGATTAAGCTTAAAAATCAACAAAAGAAAGATACGTGCTTTAAGTTTATTACACCTGATATTATGTATATAAATGCGGCAAGTATAAAAAATACTTATCTTGAAAAAGTAATGCCCTCGTTGTTAAAAACAAAAGGTGTTATTGTTGATTTGAGAAATGTTCCAAATGAAACAATTGTTCATACTTTAGGTGATTATTTGATAGGGAATGTTACTCCTTTTGCAAAATATACCAAACCTTTAATGAAAAGTCCTGGGCAATTTAAATTTTATGAGAATAAAACGATAGGAACTACTGCTCGAAAAGTATACAAAGGGAAACTAGTTGTTCTTATTAATGAATACACACAGGGTGCTGCTGAATATCATGCAATGGCATTTAAAGCAATACCTAAAACAACACTTGTTGGAAGTGCAAGCGCTGGCGCAAATGGTGCACTTTCTGATATTTATTTGCCTGGTGGCATACGTACGATGATTAGTGGACTAGGCATATGTTACCCCAATGGAGCAGAAACACAAATAGTTGGAATAGCACCGCATGTACAAGTTTTACCTACAGTTAAAGCTATTGCTGAAGGAAAAGATGAGTTGGTTGATAAAGCCGTGGAATTAATCAATAGATAGTTTTTTACTCTTCGTTCCACTTGTTTCGTTTTCCAACATACGCTCCTGAAAAATACAATGTGAAACGCAACCCCATCATGTTTTGCTCTTTGTTCCAATCGCCAAACAAACAAAAGCCCATGCCTACATCATAGGTTATTTTTTTTATAACCTCGCCTTGTAGGTAAAATCCTGGTTGGCTGTACGACCTGTTTGTTATTGTAGAATCATCAATTGTTTCTATTTGAAAACCTGTTGAATAGGTTGCTCCCGCAGCAGCGGCAAAGTGATAATCTTTGTCTTCAAAACGTTTCACATAGCCTAAATGCAGTTGATAGTTGTTGTAATTAGCAAAACTTTTGCCCGAAATAAGTGCACCTACTTGGAGGTAGGTACTTTTTATGTGAAAATTAAAATCAACATTGCCTACAAAGCCTAAAGGGCGCTTGTATGTTAGGTTTTGTTGTACGCCACCACCAAAGCAAAGCCAGTTGTTGTAATATTGAAATTTTTTATTTTCAACAACAAAGGTGCTATCTAGTGGTTTGCTTTTCTTTTTTTTTGTTACAGTAGTTTTATTATCAATTGCCTTGTATGTTTTTCCATTGATAACAACTTCGTCAGGTGTTTCTGTCGTATCCGTTTCTGCCTCTGATTGCGCGCAAAGTAGACTAGGAACACAAAGTGTTAAAACTAAGAAAAATAATATGGTGATCTTTTTTTTCAATAGTATCAAAAGTAATCAGAGGCTGTTTAAATTTTATTTTAGTAAAAAAGTATTAAAATTTCAAAGCTCTCGCACATATTTCGACAGGCTCAATATGACCAAGCGCGCTGTCAGTCTGAGTTTGTCGAAGACTGTGGGAGGGTAATAGAAAATTATTTGAACAAAATTTAAATAGTTTCTAAATTGAGGTTGTGTTATAACTGCATATAATCACAACCTCAATCGAAATTTATTTAAATAGGGTTATGTGAATTATGCATGCTTTAAAGAACCACACATTTCTTCAGGTTTTACCCACTGATCAAATTGTTCGTTGGTTACTAAGCCTAGTTCTAATGCAGCTTCACGTAATGTTTTATTGCCTTTATGAGCTGTTTTAGCAATTTTAGCAGCATTTTCGTAGCCAATGTGTGTGTTTAGTGATGTTACCAACATTAATGAATTTTCAAGATGTTGTTTTAACACTGGTAAATTCGGTTCAATACCTACCGCACAATTATCGTTAAACGAAACACATGCATCGCCAATTAAACGTGCCGATTGTAAAACGTTAGCAGCAATTAATGGTTTAAATACATTTAATTCAAAATGACCGTTAGAGCCACCAATAGATACAGCAACATCATTACCCATTACCTGAGCACATACCATTGTTAATGCTTCCGGTTGTGTAGGATTTACTTTGCCTGGCATAATGGATGAGCCTGGTTCGTTATCAGGAATAATAATTTCACCAATACCACAACGAGGCCCAGAGCTTAGCATACGTACATCGTTTGCTATTTTCATTAATGCTACTGCTGTACGTTTTAATGCACCCGATAATTCAACCATTGCATCGTGTGCGGCCAATGCTTCAAATTTATTAGGAGCTGTAACAAATGGAAGACCTGTAAGTTCTGCAATTTTTTTAGCAACAAGCACATCATAACCCTCAGGGGTGTTTAAGCCTGTACCCACTGCTGTTCCGCCCAATGCCAATTCACGAACCATTTGCAATGCGTTTTTTACAGCTCGAATGCTGTTTGTAATTTGTTGCGTATATCCGGAAAACTCTTGCCCTAGTGTTAATGGAGTTGCATCCATAAAGTGGGTACGGCCTGTTTTTACGATGTTTTTAAAGTCTTCCGATTTTTTTTGTAAGGTGTCTCTTAATTTTTCTAATCCCGGAATGGTAATATCAACAACTTGTTTGTATGCTGCAATGTGCATTGCTGTAGGATAAGTGTCGTTTGATGATTGTGATTTGTTTACATCATCATTTGGATGAATAAATGTTTTTCCTTCCCCCAATTTATTTCCTTGCAATACGTGCGCTCTGTTTGCAACTACTTCATTCACATTCATGTTTGATTGAGTACCTGAGCCTGTTTGCCAGATTACTAATGGGAATTCCCCATCTAGTTTACCTGCAACAATTTCATCGCATACTTTAGCAATGAGGTCTTTTTTATCAGCAGCTAAAACGCCTAATTCGTTATTTGCCATTGCAGCTGCTTTTTTTAAATATCCAAAAGCATAAATAATTTCTTTTGGCATAGAAGCTTCTGGTCCAATTTTAAAATTGTTTCTCGAACGCTCTGTTTGTGCTCCCCAATACTTATCAGCAGGCACTTTTACTTCACCCATGGTGTCTTTTTCAATTCTGTATTCCATTTTTTTTATTTATTTAGGTATGTGTTTTAAGTATCAAAATTTAAGCTGTAAAGTTACGATAAATCCATGAAAAATACAGCTTTTAAAAGAGCCAAAATCCGTTGTTTCTACTTGATAATTTTTTGTTTTTTTATTAACTTTGGTTATGTGTTTGAATTTTGTTGTTGAAAAAATGTTATACAGCCTTCCCACTTTTTTGTAGGTTTTAAATAACAGTGAACAAGCTTATTTCGAGCTTGTCGAGCAATAAAGGGTAGGGATTAGGTGTAAATAATTTCAATTTAATTAAACAGTTTTTAAATAGCTGCATTTTAATTTTAAACCTCTGTTATGAAACGTAGAACCTTTGTTAAAGGCTCAGCCATTGTTGGTGCAAGCCTTGTTATTCCTGATTTACTGAAAGCTGCTTCTGGAATGTTGGTTACTGAAAAGGAGCGAAAAGTATATCAG
>JBASCV010000132.1:0-5534 GCA_049651825.1 Bacteroidia bacterium | reverse complement strand
CCGTCTTACTACTTTTTGAGCCTTTTTTACTCTGTCCTTGAACACTTAATGCCAACAATAGCATAATTGAGAATAGTGCAAGTTTTTTAAATGTATAAATCATGTTAGTAATAAAAAGTAAAAAATTATTTGATTTACTAAATTAAACATTTTTTCGTTATCAGCACAATAATCCCCGCTATTTTGAGGTAATTATTGAATGTGAAACAACTAAAAATTAGGTTTAAGCATGTATTTCGAATAAAATTCATTGATTATAGCAACTGCTTCATCTGCTGTATCTACAATATTAAATAGATCTAAATCTTTTTCACTAATATTATGTTCAGCGTGTAGCATGGTATCTTTAACCCAAGCCATTAATCCTTCCCAATATTTTTTCCCTACCAAAATAATCGGAAAATGTGCTACTTTATTGGTTTGAATAAGGGTGATTGATTCAAAAAGCTCATCTAAAGTGCCAAAACCTCCTGGCATAGCAATAAACCCTTGTGAATATTTCAAGAAAATAGTTTTTCTAACAAAAAAGTAATCGAAATTGATGTTTTTATCATTATCAACAAAAGGATTAGACGATTGTTCGAAAGGCAATACAATATTAAGTCCTACGGATTTACCTCCCCCTGCTTTAGCACCTTTGTTTGCGGCTTCCATAATACCTGGCCCACCACCAGTAATTACTCCATAGCCCTCTCGGGTAAGTTTAAAAGCAATTTCTTCGGCTAAAATATAATACGGATTTTCTGGCTTAGTGCGTGCTGACCCGAAAATAGAAACGCATGGACCGATTCTACTCATTTTTTCAAAACCTTCAACAAATTCACTCATAATTTTGAAAATCTGCCACGAATCGGATGCTTTTATATCGTTCCAATCTTTTGATGCAAAGGCTTTACGTATTTTTTCTTCGTCTTTATTGTCCATATTGATTGAGTTATAATACTCTTGTAGGTGATAACACCTAAAAGGGCATTAGGCATAAAATTAGTTAGTTAATTACTTATTAATTTATTTTTTAATTGCTCCCCATTTTCGCTTGTTTCTCGATAAACTCAAAATGAGTTTGTGCGATGTCATTTCGAGCCTGTCGAGAAAGTGGAAAGCGCACACTATTTTCCACGAATTTACAAATTGTTTTTAGATACCAACATTTATTGCTTCAAATACTGTTTTAGGTATTTTGCAGTATAACTTACCTTATCATTTACTATTTGTTCAGGTGTTCCCTCACAAAGTATTTGCCCCCCCTCTGCTCCACCTTCTACACCTAAATCAATAATATGGTCCGCAACTTTAATTATATCCATATTGTGCTCTATCACCAACACCGTATTACCGCTATCCACTAGCTTGTTCAACACTTCTAATAAAATACGTACATCTTCAAAATGCAAACCTGTTGTAGGTTCGTCAAGTATATAAAAAGTATTGCCTGTATCACGTTTTGATAGTTCAGTAGCCAGCTTCACGCGCTGCGCTTCACCACCAGAAAGAGTTGTACTTTGTTGCCCTAAGGTAATATACCCCAAACCCACATCCTGCAACGTTTTTATTTTTTGAATGATGGATGGAATGCTCGAAAAGAACTCCACAGCATTATCAATGGTCATGTTTAGCACATCACTAATTGATTTGCCTTTGTAGCGTACTTCTAATGTTTCTTTATTATAACGCTTACCATTGCAAGTTTCGCAATTGACATATACATCGGGTAAAAAATTCATTTCAATGGTTCGTAAACCAGCTCCTTGGCAGGTTTCGCACCGTCCACCTTTAACATTAAACGAAAAACGGCCTGGCTTATAACCACGTATTTTAGCTTCGGGAATTTCGGAAAATAAGGTGCGTATATCCGAAAACACATTGGTATATGTTGCAGGATTGCTCCGAGGTGTACGCCCAATAGGCGATTGGTCAATATCAATGACTTTATCAATATGCTCCAAACCAGTAATTGATTTATGAGGCATTGGCTTTTTTTCTGACCGGTAAAAATATTTACTCAATATCGGATAAAGCGTTTCATTTATCAATGTTGATTTCCCACTACCCGAAACGCCCGTTACACAAATCAATTTACCCAACGGAAACTCTACCGATACATTTTTTAAGTTATTACCCGTAGCCCCTTTAAGAACAAGCTTTTTGCCGTTTCCTTTTCTTCGCTGCTTAGGAACTTCTATTTTTTTAAACCCATTAATATACTGAGCTGTAAGTGTGTTAAACTTGAGTAATTGCTTTGGAGTGCCCTGCCCTATTATTTTTCCGCCATGAATACCAGCATGTGGTCCTATATCAATAACATGGTCGGCAGCTAGAATCATTTCTTCATCGTGCTCCACAACTAAAACAGAATTTCCGATGTCTCTTAAATTTTTCAGCGCATTTATCAAACGCATATTATCGCGCTGATGCAAACCAATACTCGGCTCATCCAAAATATAAAGCACACCAACTAATTGTGAGCCAATTTGAGTAGCCAATCGAATACGCTGTGCCTCGCCACCCGATAAGCTTCTGGAGCTTCTGTTGAGCGAAAGATAATCCAAACCAACATCCAATAAAAAAGCAATACGTGTACGTATTTCTTTTAAAACTTCTTTTGCAATTACATTCTGCTTGCTATCAATACGTGATTCAAGACCTTCGAACCATTTGTTTAATTCAATAATACCTAGCGATGCTAATTCGGCTATATTTTTTCCATCTATTTTAAAATACAAAGCCTCTTTTTTTAAGCGTGCTCCTTCGCATTTAGGACAATCTACCTTATTCATAAACCCTTGAATCCACTTTTCGGTAGTAGGCGAAGTCTGTTCTTCGTTTTGCTTTGCTATAAAATTAGCAATGCCTTCAAAAGCAATGCTATAACTGCTTGAGACATCAGCAGTTTGTTTCATTTTAAATATTTCGTCAGAGCCAAATAAAATAATGTTCATTGCTTCTTCCGAGATATCTTCAATGGGTGTATCTAATGTAAAATCATATTTATGCCCAATAGCCTCCAACTGATTGAATATCCAGCTTTGTTTGTAAGCACCAATAGGTACAATAGCTCCCTTTTTTATTGTTGATTTTTTATTGGGAATAATTTTATTGATGTCAATTTCAGAAACAACACCCAAGCCATTACATCCGCTACATGCACCATACGGAGAGTTGAACGAAAACAAATTGGGTTGTGGCTCATCGTAAGAAATACCCGAAACAGGACACATTAAATGACGACTATAAAATTCTACTTTCCCATATTCATCATGAAGTTTACCCTTAGTAAATGGCTGTACCATTACTATTCCTTTGCCTTGTTTCATAGCCACCTGCAACGATTCATTGATACGCTGACGCGCATCAACACTTACTTCCAAGCGGTCGATAACAATTTCAATATCGTGTACTTTATAGCGGTCGAGCTGAAAACGTGAAGCCAATTCCTTTACTTCCCCATCAACCCGTACACGCAAGAAGCCCCATTTTTTTATTTGTTCAAATAGCTCTCTGTAGTGCCCTTTTCGCCCTTTTACTACAGGGGCAAGCAATAATATTTTTTGCCCATCAAATTTTTCAATAATTAAATTAAGAATTTGGTCGTCAGAGTATCGCACCATTTTTTCGCCACTCACATATGAATACGCATCAGCCGCACGAGCATATAAAAGGCGCATAAAATCGTATATCTCCGTAATTGTACCAACTGTAGAACGGGGATTTTTATTTACCGTTTTTTGTTCGATAGAGATAACAGGACTTAAACCCGTTATTTTATCCACATCAGGGCGTTCCATGTTACCTAAAAACTGACGTGCATAAGCCGAAAAGCTTTCTATATAGCGCCTTTGTCCTTCGGCATAAATGGTATCAAAAGCAAGCGATGATTTGCCACTACCACTTAAACCAGTTATTACAACCAGTTTATTGCGAGGGATTGTTACGTCTATATTTTTAAGATTGTGTGCTCTGGCACCAATTACTTCAAGGTATTCAAGCTCTGCTACTGTATCAACTGACATATATAAAATAATTGCTGTAAAAAATAATTGCTAATTCTTTTAAGCCCCTTCGCTTATTTCTTCACAAACTCAATATTGACCACGAGCGGTGTCAGTCTGAGCTTGTCGAAGACTGTGGTAGGGCTTTTTCCTTTTAATTTGCTTAACTTAATAACATTACCCAACGAGTCTGAATCTTATCAATTAAAACAGATACTGATAACATCAATTAGTTATTAACTTTTGACTTCTGATAAATACTTCATCAAAGTTAAGGAAAAATAAACGAAAGAAATATTTTTGTATAACATATACATTTAACTCAAAATAATACCCAACAACATGAAATTATTTATAAAAAATATTGATGCTGACATCAATGAAGCACAGCTAGAAACCCTATTTGCACAGTTTGGCGAAGTAGTTGATACAAAAATAGTATACGATAAAATAACATGGGAGTCGAAAGGTTTTGCATTTTTAGAAATGGCAAAAAAGGCTGATGGGCAAAAAGCAATAGAAGCACTCAATGGAAAAGAATTGAGAGGAAAAGCCTTAATAGTAGAAGAAGCGGTGGATAAAAGAAGATGATTCATAATTGATAATGGATATTTGATAATGGATAATGCAGAATTAATTGATAATGAATAATTGGGTAAACTATGGTATTAAAATGGTATAGGCATACTTTATTTTTAGCAGTTGTTGTAATTGGTGGACTAGTTTCGTGTACTACAGATAATTTGCAAGAGCAAAAACATACTGAGTTTAAAGAGAATAAAGACAGCATTGAATTTGTAAAGAAAAACAAAATAAAAATAAACCAACTAGATGTTGTTTTTAAAAACCGTGTACATACCGATGGCTTTAATGGCTGTGTTTTAATTGCGCAACACGGAAAAGTTTTGTACAGAAATGTAGCAGGTTTTTCGAATATAAAAAATAAAGATTCGTTAAAACTTAACTCGGCCTTTCAATTGGCTTCAACCTCAAAAACATTAACAGCTGGTGCCATTTTACTACTGAAAGAACAAAACAAATTAAGTGTTAACGACCTCGTAGTAAAACACTTACCCAACTTTCCATATAAGGACATTACTATTCAAATGTTATTATCGCATCGTTCGGGCTTAAGCAACTACCTTTATTTTTGTGAACCACTATGTGATGAAAAAAATTGCTACAACAACAAAGCAATGGATAATGAGGACGTACTATCCATAATACAAACTACTCAACCTGCTTTATATGCAAAACCCAATAAAAAATTTGAATACTCAAACACCAATTATGCATTGCTAGCTTCTATTGTTGAAAAAGTATCAGGTATGACGTTTAGCAATTTTATGGAACAATATATGTTTCAACCTTTAGGAATGTTGGATACATGGGTAATTGGCTCGAAAAAAGATTCGCTTTGTAAACTAAAAACAAAGGGACATAATGCAAACGGAACACTTGAACAAGATAATTATGCCGATTATGTAGTTGGCGACAAAGGAATTTACTCTACCATTGACGATATGTATAAATGGAGTGATGCAT
>JBASCV010000131.1:0-21492 GCA_049651825.1 Bacteroidia bacterium | reverse complement strand
ATGTAGTAATTGACCCTAGCACCCGATTGGCCGATGTAAATATGTTAGATAACAACAAGAATTTTTCTATTAAATACCGATTCGACTCTAAAATATACAATCCTCCTAATTGGATGCGTTATGAATTGTTTGCCCGTCCGGATATTTGGTGGAACGCATACGATGGTGCGAAAGTGGGTTTGCATATGAACGGACATTATATGAACTATTTACACAATGTTGATGCTACATTATGGTTTAATACCGGTATGGGCCAAAATTTACCAGAAGGTACAGTATCGAAAGATAAATACGATAATGTTAATTTTAGAATCAACTACCGTACGGCTACCGATAAATTTATGCAAGGTTCTTCTTTTTTTGCTTCAGCAAAAGCTTTGGACGGTTTAAATGCATACACTTTAGGTTTTGATAGAAAAGATAAAAAAGAAAAAAATCGTTTGTATATGCACTTCAAATCTATGTATCGTAAAGATTTGAATGATTTGAATTATCTTTTGTTGCCATCCGAATGGACTGCAAATCAGTTGAATAATACATTAAATGTTGGTGTGGAACACGTGTATAGTTATAAACGAGGAACTGGGAACATTAATTTGGGAATGCGCTCTTCAGCACTTTTAAGTGATTATGATTTTAAAACAGTTACTTTAAATGTTGTAAATAAAAACCGTTTAGGCCGTTTTAATTTCAATACCCGACTCGTTGGTCAGTATGGTACAGGTAGCAAATGGGCGAGTGAATCATCTCTGTTTTTAGCAGGTGCTAACCCTGAGGAGATGATGGATAATAAATATACCCGTTCCCAAGGCTTTTTCGATCCATCAATGGCAAAAATGGGAGCCACTATTAACACATTTCATGCAGGTGGAGGCTTAAATTTGAGAGGGTACTCTGGTTATTTGGCACCACAACTGTTAAGCGATGGGGTAACCACCGTGTACACCTATAAAGGACAAACAGGTGCTGCATTAAATACAGAGCTTGAATTTGACGGAATTGTTAGGGTGAAACGTCAGAATTGGTTTACTCGTACATTTAAACTTACAACCTATCTTTTTGGCGATATAGGTGTAATTAATTACAATGCAGTTACCGATAATGTGCTTAAATTGAGTGATGTAAGAGCCGATGCAGGTGTTGGTGTAGCGCTTACAATTAAGCGATTTGGTGTACTACAAACCGTAAATCCACTTACTATTCGTTTTGATATGCCTTTGTTTTTAAATAAAGCGCCTGCGGCAGATTTAGGATTTATTCAATATCGTTATATAGTTGGTATAAGTAGGGCTTTTTAATTGATAATCAGTCTGTTGTTTGTGGTATAGAATTTGTAGTTTAGTAGATAAAATCTACCCGTTGGTAGTTTAAAAAATGTATTATATTTGTGTTAAATCAAAAACTGAAAAACAATGAAAAACAAGATTTCAAAAATTATTTTAGTGTTTAGCCTTATCGCTATTTCATTTGGCAATTTATTTGCACAAACAGCAGCAACCCCTGTGTCGGAAGGAGATAAAATAATTGGAGTTTGGGAAGTTGGTAGTGGAAAAGCCCGTGTGAAAATTACGAAATACGGAGAAAAATATGCAGGTAAAATGGTGTGGTTGTTAAACCCTACCTACGAAGATGGAACCCCAAAGGTTGATAAAAATAATCCTGACGAAACAAAACGTACTACTCCTTTATTAGGCTATACAATGCTATTAGGGTTTGAATATACGGGCGATAAAAAGTACGAAAACGGAACCATTTATGATGCCGAAAGCGGAAGTACTTACCACTGTACAATTACAATGACTGATGAAAATACATTAGATGTAAGAGGTTACATTGGTGTACAAATGTTTGGAAGAACCGATAAATGGAAACGAGTAATTGTAAAAAAATAAGCCGAATGAACTTAAATAAAATAAGTATTCTATCAATAGTGCTGTTGGGTATTGGTATTACAACAATACAAGCACAAGAGGAAGAAGAAGATTATAGCCAGTACGCAAATGTTGAAACAACAGGTGCGCCTACTAAAACCTACTGTACTTCAAAAATTATTGGTGGAAGCCCCTCAAAATTAATCTCTTTTGGTTATGATTTTCAAGGGCCAAATACAATTACTGCAGGTCAAAAAGCTACTTCTTTCTTAGAACAAAAAGCGGATATTGATTACAATTCGGGTCTGAGAGTAATGGCAAGCATTCCTGTTATTTCTAATACAAAATGGATAGTAACTTTAGGTGCTAATATAGCAGAAACAAAGTATGCTATATCTTCTGATTTATTGCCAATAAATCCGTTGATATCAACCTTAAGAATGAATGGTTTAACTACAATGGGCTTAAATACTACCATTTTTAAGCCATTGAATGCTAAAAATTTTATACTTACGCAAGCCTCAGCCGATTGGAATGGTGATTATGCTTTAGGTAAAATACCTGACGCAAATCAATTAAAGGTATCGGCAGCCGTTTTGTATGGTTGGAAAAAAACAGATAAGTTAATGTATGCCATTGGTGTTAGCCGTACCTATAGAGGTGGACAACAGTTGTATGTTCCATTAGTGTTGTATAACAGAACCATCAACTCAAAATGGGGTGTAGAGTGTTTGTTACCAGCACGCGGCAATATCAGATACACTGTAAATTCACGTAACATGTTGTTTGCAGGTTTTGAATTGGAAGGTAATTCGTACCGATTAAACAATATGATGAAGTATAGTTATTCACATTATTCTGCTTTAGAATTAAGACGTTCAGAGATTAGAGCGCGATTAACGTATGAGTTTTCGGTGTATAAATTTTGGTGGTTATCTGTTCAGGCAGGATATCGTGTAAATTATAAATTCAATATGGATGACGGTGAATTTTATGGGCGCAAAAAAGATTTTGTTGCCGAAAATTCACTCACAAATCCATTTTATATGATGGTAACGCTTAATTTGGTTTCCCCATAATAGAATCTCTCTATCGCTTACAATTAGAGCTCTTTTTTATTTAGAACCTCCTCTTAAATTAATTTTTTAGAGGAGGTTTTTGATTTTTATCCAAGTCAATAATTTCAACACATTATTCAGCTAAACTTTATTAAAAAATTAATACATTTACAATTATAAATTTTACAATACAATATAACCTCTAGTTATGAAATTTCATTTAGTATCTGGTGCCTGCGGATTTGTGGGTAGAAATATGGTGAAGCGATTGTTAGCAACCACCAATGATAAATTATTTATTGTTGATAATCTTACTGTTGGGACGCATCCATCAACATGGATGGATAATTATTCATCTACTTTTAATAAAGACCTTGAGGTTATTGGTAAAGATGAGCGTGTTTATTTTTGGAAAGGCGATTTCAGAAAGTTGTTGCATAAGCTTACCGATACTCCTGATTATATTCAAAAAGAGTATGGTTTACAATTTGATAAATTTGCTGATGTGTTTCATTTTGCAGCTATTGTAGGTGGTAGAGCAATGATAGAAGGGCATCCAATGATTGTAGCGCTGGATTTAGCTATAGATGCAGAGTTCTTTTATTGGGTGTGTGAGCACAAACCAGCACGTGTAATGTATCCAAGTTCAAGTGCTGCATATCCAATAAGTTTGCAATCTCCAACAAATGCGATTGCATTGTCGGAGGGAGATATTGATTTTAAAAAGAATTTGGGTACTCCTGATATGACCTATGGTTGGAGTAAGCTTACAGGTGAGTTTTTAGCTCAAATAGCGGCTAAACATTATGGTGTATCGGTTGCCTGCATACGACCATTTTCGGGTTATGGCGAAGATCAAGATTTGACTTATCCTGTGCCAGCAATTGCCGCTAGGGCTGCTAAAAGGGAAGATCCTTTTGAAGTATGGGGAAGCGGTAAACAGGGTAGAGATTTTGTACACATTGATGATGTGATTGATTGTATTATGCTTGCAATGGATAACATTCACGATGGTACAGCAATAAATATAGGTTCTGGTAAATTGACTTCGTTTTTAGAATTGATTGAAGTGTTTTCTAAAATTGCTGGTTACGAACCAACAGTAAAACCATTGTTGGATAAGCCTGTTGGTGTGCATTCGCGCTATGCTAATATGGATTATGTGAACAATACATTTGGATGGAAACCAAAAATTTCCATTGAAGAAGGAATGAGAAGAGTGTACGAAAAACAGAAGAGTAACATTAAGTAATGAGCAATAACAGAGTTGTTGTATTTGGGCCTGGCCCAATGTTTAAGGGTGGTATTGCTAATTACAATACTTCGTTGGCTAAGGCATTTGATAAGCTGGGCAATATAGAGGTATATATTGTTTCGTGGACACAGCAATATCCAGCAATTATTCCCCGCGATTTTATTGATAAAAGCAGTAAAGTTGACCAGCTTGCTGGTACAAACATAAAAGTACAATACATTACCAATTACAATAATCCTACTAGTTGGAATGATACGTACAAGCTGATTAAAGATATAAATCCAAAGATGGTTATATTTCAATGGTCGATAGCTGTTCAGGGATTACCGTTGGGATACATTGCAAAAAAAATAAGTAAGAATACTAACATAGAAGTGGTGTTTGATTTACATTTTGTAAAACAAAAAGAGGGGAGTGGTATTGATAAAACATTTACTAAGTATGGTATTAAAAATGCACATACATACGTTGTTCATTCGTATCAAACAGCAAAAGAGTTGGAAGAACTTTTTCCAAATCAAAAATTAAATGTTGTTTTAGAAAACAAGAAAATAGAAGGGCAAAAAACGGTTGTTAAGCTGTATCATCCTATTTATGATATGTTTAAGGTTGACCCTAATTTTGATGTTGAAGAGCAAAAAAGTAAATTGAAATTAAAAAAACATGTTTTCCTGTTTTTTGGTTTTATTAGAAAATATAAAGGTTTGCACAATGTAATACCAGCTTTTGCAGAAGTGGCAAAGCAAAGAGATGATGTGTCGTTATTGATTGTTGGTGAATCGTTTTGGCATACGTTGGATACAAGTAAGCTATCAACTAAGATTAAGCAAGGCATTTTTGGCGTTGCCAAAAAAGTGTTTTTGAAAAAGCAGGATGACGAGCGTGAGTACAATCCTCTAGAATTGATAGACCAATTAGGCTTGAAAGATAAAGTAGCGGTGGTGAATGAGTTTGTGCCCAATGAAGCTGTGAATCGTTATTTCCAAGTGAGTGATAGTATTTTGTTGTATTATTTAACTGCAACTCCTTCAGGCGTAGAGTCTATTTCATACAATTTTAAATTGCCTGTTTTAGCTACTAAAGTGGGCCATTTCCCGGAAACGATTAAAGATGGCTACAATGGCTATTTGGCAGAGGCCAATGACATTCAATCGATGGCCGCTGCAATGATAAAATCAATTGAAAAGCCTATTGATAGAGAAAATGTAGCCGCATCCTCCAAAGATATGAGTTGGGAGAATTATGCAAAAGCAATTTGGAATAGCAAATAGTAGCGAAATTTTATGTCATGGACTTTTTTGTCAATTTGTGAATTGGGTAGCGCAATAGAATAAATACATGGCTATATAAGGTTTGAATTAAACCGTAGTGTTTTATCATAATTTTAAAACGTTCTTTTAGTCCTTGTTTTTGATTTTTGTTTGAGGCGCCACCTACTAGAAATTTTGAAATATAAATATGTGTATTAACTATATTTTTTGATTTTTTTAATACGTTTATTACCCAATCATAGTCAGCACTAATTTTATTAGTTGTGTCGTATGGAGTACATAATTCTCGTTTTGCAATGAAGGATTGGTGCGATACACACATGCCATGTTTTAGGCTTTTCCAATTTAGTTTTTCTGGAGGGGTTAGGCGTCTATCCCCAAGTATATGCCCATTTGGGGCTGTAATAGCTGTATTGCCATAATAAACATCTGCTGTTTGTGTTGTATTGAAAATAGTTGTTAGTGTATTTGTGGAAAAAAATTCATCACCAGCGTTTAAAAATAATATATATTCTCCCGTTGCTAGTTTCAGTCCTTTGTTCATTGCATCGTAAATGCCATTGTCTTTTTCAGATACTATTTGACTTATTTGCGATTTGTATGGCGCTAATTTATATAGGGTATTGTCTGTTGATAAGCCGTCAACGATAATGTATTCAATAGAATTAAATGATTGCGTGATAACGCTTTTGATTGTTCGCTCAATCAACGATTCTCCATTGTATACTACCGTAATAATTGTTATTTTATTTGTAGACATATTATGAGAACAGCTTTTTTTTGTAAAGGTTGGTTATCTGTTCAACCACATTTTTTTCTGAAAACACATCTTCAATGGTTGCTCTTCCATTTTTTGAGTATGCATCATAATTATCTAGGTCAATGAAATACTCAATGTTTTTTACAAATGCGTCTTCATCATAAAGTTCTGACAGTAGTCCCGATACATTGTTTTTAACCATATCAGGAATCCCTCCAATATTAAAACCTACAACTGGAGTTCCACAAGCGAGTGACTCGACAATTGTATTGGGTAAATTATCTTCTATTGAAGGAATAACAAAAAAATCAGCAGCACTATAACAGTTTACCAAGTCTTCGGTTTTATTTTTAAAACCAAGTTGCTTTACTTCAAAATCAACATCCATTCCTTCTAGTTCTTTTCCTAATACAAGCACACACATTTTTGATTTGTTTTTTACCTTATTCAGGGCACTTATAAAAAGGTGCATTCCTTTTCGAACATCACCTGGTTTTTCTGCAACAAATAGAATATACTTTTTGTCATTAGAGTTTAATCCTAGTTTTTTACGTGCCAGCTTTTTATCAATTGGTTTGTACTTATTTGTATCAATGCAAGAGTTGATAACTTTTACTTCAAAGTCTTTAAAAACGGCACTTTCTTTAGCCAATTTACCTAACCATTGTGATAGCGCAACTACCGTAAGATTAGCCCCTGCTATGTTTTTTTTCTTATATTTTATATTCTTTTGGAGCATTTTTTCATATGGACTGTAATCTAAATCAACCGTATAATGATTCCCTCCTGTAAATGGATTCATATCATGTAAAGTCCAGAAAAATATTTTCTTTTTATCAGCAAAAATGTATTTGTATGATATTATTTTAGGAACCCAGTGTAAATGAATGATATCAGCATCTTTATAAATATCTAATTTGTCAATTCTGAATAGGGAGTAAGGTCCGTTTATATAAGCTTTTAGGTTGAAAATGGTTGGTAGTTTATTAAAAAGGCGATTAAAAAAACGCAATGCTTTAAAATAAGGAGCACCGTGCTTTTGAGTAAGTATCTCTTCTATGGAATATACTTTTTTTTCTGAAGGTGTTTCAATCTTATCTAGAACAAGGAGGTTTGAATCAAAGCCATACACCAGTAGTGCTTGGTGGAGTCTTCTAGCACAAATACCAGCACCTCCTGCATAATTAGTTGTTATTAGTAATATTTTCATTGTAGTAATGGCATTAACTGTTAGTCTTTGTATGCAAAAATATTTAATTGCATATCCATATCCTTATCTTTTGCTGTGTTTATAAAGGGGACTTTCCTGTTATTTGCATGACGAATGTAATACCTGAAATTATTTTGTGTTAAAATCAGGAGAATAGCATCTAAATTCTGCTTTTTGCCAGGGAAGGTATGGTATTCAAGAAATATTTTTTCTACTTTATGTAGTGCGAACCCAATATGGGGGATTAATTCAGCTTCTGCACCTTCAATATCTATTTTTAACATATCGATTTTAGTTTCTTTATTTAAAGTCTCTAAAAAATCAATTGCCTGAACTTTTATTTTTTTTGAATTTGAAATGGAATGGATTGAACCAGAGTCAGATCCTTCATCATTAAATTCAAGCGTTTCATTGTTTATCCATACTGCATTTTGATGCAGAACGACATTCTTTATTTGGTTTAGTTCTATATTTTTTTTTAGAATACTATAAATGTAAGGCGATGCTTCATATGCAACGATTCTTGCCTTTGGATATTTTTTTGCGAAAAAAAGAATACTTGTTCCGATGTTGGAGCCACAATCATAAATCACAGGGTGTTCTGAAGAAGTATTAAAGGCATAAAATTTAAGCACAAATATTTCATAATACTGCCACAGAAATGAATTTATATCGGCCACGATAATTTTAAAATTTTTTATGGATAAAGTATATTCGGTATACCTTTTTTTTATTACACTATTTATAAATAGCCATGTAAAAGTTCTAAAACTCGAATCCGTTAGTAACAAAAATAAACCTTTAAAAAAAAAAGAGATAAAATCTTTCATTATGTTCTATATTGAGTAGGTTTAATTTTTTCTAAAAAAAATTGAAACATTTTTTTTATTTTAAATACATACCCTCCTTTTGTGTATATTTTTTTATATGCGGCCACAATTTTTGAATCGGTATTTATATTAATAGGAAATGTGGGTTTAAAACCTGTTATTTCGTTAGTATATTCTTTTAGGTTTTTTGTATGTGTACCACTTTTATCCAAACCTATATTGTTAATTAGTGATTTAACAGGAAAAAGCCCATATGCGTTATTCTTATAGTGGGTGTAATCCCAACGAATAGCCCAAGAATCTATTTGCCCCTGCATTTGTTTTATAAGCATTCTTGACTTGTCTCCCCCTGTTGCATCGTATTTTTTTTGAAGTTCTTCACTTTTAGAAAATTCATTAAAATCTCTCACGTCCCAATCAGCCCGATACCATCTATCCCTCCATGTACCCCATCCCCAAGAAGAGGCTCTTGGCAACAAATAAACATCGTGTTTGTATTCATTATAGATTTCCATCAATCCCGGTGGATAGCAAAAGCCTGTGATAGAAAATATTTTTTTATTGTCTTCATATTTTTCCAGTCCTTCATTCATATATTCCAAAAAAACAGGAGAAGTGATAATATCATCTTCCAATACAATAACTCTATCGTGTTTTTCAAATACATTCGAGATGCCGTTTATTACAGACTTTGCAAGTCCAAAGAAAACTGGTCTTTCTATAATTGTGATAGATTTAAATCCTTCGATAGTTTTAAGATAGGTTCTTACAGCGGTAACATCTGCTAAATCCTCGTTCGTTTTTTGATATTCCGAAAAAATAAATAAATCGCTTTCTTTTGCTAATTTGTTTTTCTTTAGATATTCGATTGTCTGAATAGTATGCTTCGGTCTTTTATATACAAAAAGAACTATGGGTGCTAAACTTATCATTACAGAAGTCTTATTGTAATTGTATCCGTATATTTTCATCAGTAAATTAAATCACCTGTTCATTATTAGGCATAAAATTATTACTGAAGATATTATATGAACAAATTAAATTATGAATTTAATTTCCTTTTAATTCGATTAAAAATGGATGTGTTTTTAGAGGCTAATTTTCGTTCATGTGTTCTAATGTCTTCAAAATATGGAGAAAGACTTTTTATTGCAGAATCAGGGACAACACCGATAATATCATCTGCAATAAAACAATATCTGTTTTCTCTTTCATTGATTTGTGAAATAATTTGTGAAATATTTGCCCATTGTTCTGGTTTATGAGGAGGAGGAGGAGGCATTACAAATAATCGCGCATCGTCTATTAAGATGATATGATTTAGTTTTGTGCTGTTTATGATTTTAATTTCCTCTATTAAAGGGCATTCGTCATTTATACCGTATGTTTCACCTCCACTCCAATGAGCGTCTAACCAAAAAATTGCTACTTCATTTAGATTGAAAACAATATTTTTTAGATGGTTTTTGGAGTGTCCATATAAAAAATCAATATTTTTTATATGTTTATATTTATCAGATGTTTTGTCAAAAATAGTGCGGGAGTTTTCTATTGTAATCACCTTTTTAAAATGATTACTTGCCCACAAAGAAGTCCTTCCCTTAAAGGTACCTGTTTCAACGAACGTATCAATATTATACTGCTTTTGAAGAATTGTTACTAATTTTTTGGGAACTCCCATGGTATATAACCCCATAATCTATTTTTTTTTACGTCAATGGTGAAAATTGACGTTTGGTTAAAACTGTAAAGCTAAGTATTGTTATACTTCAATAACAACTACTAATATAGTAGTAATTATTGAATTATTTCGTATAGGTAACAAATATTTACCAAAATATTTTAAAAATATTTAATAAAACTATTTTACATATATTTACATGTAGTTTCATAACAGTTTAACGTAATTAAAGGATTGTTATTTGCAGAAATATAAGCACTCCATAACTCGAATACTCTGATTATAAAGAATGTTTTTAACTAAAAATATTTTAATTCTCGTTTGACATTACTTATTAAATCTAAAATCAATTTAACATTTTCTCTTACGAATGAAAAAGGCTAAAAATTATATTAGAAGTATATTAAACTTGACTTTTTTGGGACCGTTAATTCAGTTAAGTTTAAATAGTTCATTAACAGAAAATGGCTGGTTTCAAAGCTTTAAAAAAAAAGAATCTGTAGATAAAAATGGTAATCCTATCGCTTGGTGCACGTATCCTTTTTTAAGTTTCATTGAGCCAAGATTGAAAGATTATTTTCAAGTTTTTGAGTATGGGTGCGGTAATTCTACTATTTGGTATGCCAATAAAGTTAAAAGTATAAAATCAGTAGAGCATGATGATGTTTGGTTGAATAAAATAAAGCATAATATGCCTGCTAATTCTGATATAGTATACAAATCTTTGGAATATGGTGGTGAGTATTCAAAGGAAGTTGGTAGTTCCGGTGCTAAGTATCATATTGTTATTATTGACGGTAGAGACCGAAATAATTCGATGCTTAATGCGCTTCAACATCTCACCCCTGATGGAGTAATTGTTTTTGATAATGCACATTTAAAGACATATCAAAGTTCAATCAATGAAGCTCTTTCCAGAGGTTTTCGAAGAATTGATTTTTATGGAATGGCTCCTATAATTCCTAGTACATCTTGCACTTCAATTATTTACAGGGATGAAAACTGTTTAGGAATATAATTGGGGTATAAGAATAACCTAATTATGTTTGAGTGCTTTTCTGATATTTTTTGGAATTAAATTTTTTGTTTTATAAAATAGAATGTTTTTTAAGTAGTAAAAAAAGTATATTGTAAGACTTTCGCTCAAATTATAGGTTTTAGTGGTGTTGTTCAGAGTAATGAAGCCCCTTGTTATTTCTTCCGATATTTTTTTGTACTGAGGTGAGTGAGCTGGCCCAAACCACTGCGCTGGAGCAATAATACTTTTTGACTCTTTTGTATTTAACCACGCACCCCACCAACTAAATGTGCTATTAGAAATAATGTGATTATCACACATGCTCATCAGAAACAAATCAATAATATCTTTTTCATTTTCTATAAAAACGAACTTCTCACCTTTAAATTTATTTTTGCAATAGTTTATATCATCCGAGAAAACAACAAATGTTGTGTCTTTTTCAAACTGAGCAATAGCAGAATCAAAAAACTGGTCTGAAAGTTCAGGGTATTGAAATTTTAGTTTAAGAAAATCTCCTCTCCGAATATGAATGCTACATGTTTTTTTTGAAAATATGTAAGAATATTTTTTCCTAAGTTGTTCTATAACTTCTTTTTTTGGGGTTAAATAATACCTAACTTCAGACTTCGCAATATCAAAAAAAAGAGAACTTGAAAAAAAGCCACGTAAATCCCAGTTTTCATTATCAGGTTTTAATTCTATTTCATAGAACAGTTTTTGTTTTTGGAGATAGATCTTTGCTTCAGGGTTTTTTCCTGTTGGAAGATGATTTTCAAAATAATGGCTATAAGTCCACTTGGGAAATATAAAATCTTGTTTGTTTTTTTTTGCAATAGCTATGGTAGCAGCAATTTGAAATAATTGATTACCCAATCTACCATAACTCGAGCTTCCAAGAAGAGAAAATGAGATCATATTTATTAACAAGTTTAATAAATGTCTTATTTTTTAATTAACTCAAATATTCCACAACCAAGGTTACAATTGTAGTTGTTTGCGATTAATTTGGGATCCAAAGTTACATTTTCAAAAAAATCAAATTTGTCATCAATGTAGCTAAAGCGTTCTATTGTAAATTTATCTTCTAAATTTTTGATAAGATAAGTTAAAGAAAAAACACGATGAGCATTGAACTCAATGCGTTGAGGTCCAATGGGTACCGAAAAGTAAAAACGTCCTCCTTGTTTAATTATTTTATGGATATTTTGTATTGCTTTAATATGCCCGTTAACATCAATAGGGTCACCATACCTTCCTAAGCCAAAGTGCTCAATAGCGTGTAAGCTCGAAATGGATTCGTACTGTAATGTACTTAATTTCCTATCATCCATCATGTCTAATTGTACGAAAGTAACATTTTTGATAGTGGAATCAAGTGGACGAATGTCTATTACTTCTATTTCTCTAAAGGATGCAACGTGGGCTACAAAGCCAGAAATGCTTGAGCCAATATCAGTATGCTTTTGAGGACCATTTATAAAAACTCTTTGAGCAACGTATAAATCCTGATAAAAATAAGGGCTCTTAGTGTTACCGCTTTGAGCTGTTTTGTCCATTAAACAAGGGTATATCCTTCCAATTTTGAACTCAGGATTATTTTTAAGTTGTTTTTTTATTTCTCTTAAATCAGTAAAATACCATCCAACGGCACCAATACGTTTGTAAAGGTCTTTGAATCTGTAACCCAATATAAAATAAAAAAAATATACAATATTTTTCATGAATAAATAGTGTTAGATAATTAATCAACAGTAAAAATAAGATTTATATCTCAATCATCTTACGTTTAGTACGATGTAATTATAATATTTTAGTACTTTATAATGTTGAAATAATAAGATTCATAATTGTGTTATGAGTTTTGTAAAAGATTTTAGTTATTTTTAAATTTTATTAGAATTTATGGGAATAATTGAAAAACAAGCCACAAGAAGCGCAATTTATTCTTACGTTGGAGTCGGTTTAGGCTTTTTTACGATTTTATGGTTGTCATACATATTATCTCCGCAGGAAAACGGTGCAATGAGGACACTGGTATCTTATTCTGTTTTATTTGCTCAATTTGCACATCTTGGATTTCCAGCGGTTACGAATCGTTTTTTTCCTTACTTCAGGAACAAGGAAAATGGTCATCACGGTTTTTTGTTTTACGCAATGGTTGTTGCTTCTATTGGTTGTTTCTTTGCATTAGTTGTATTTCTGCTTTTACAAGATAAGATTGTATCAGATAATATTTCTAAGTCCCCTCTCTTTGTTACACATTTGTTTTACATTGTGCCGTTGAGTGTATTTATGGTTTTTTTTTACATTTTTGATAGTTACTTGAGAGCAAATTTTAATTCTGTTATAGGCCCGCTCACAAAAGATTTAATTCAGAGAGTGCTTATTTTAATTATAATATTCTTGTATTACCTTAATCTGTTTGATTTTGATAATTTTATTATGTTATATATTATAGTAAATTGTTTTCCCACCATAGTTTTACTGTTTTTTATTATTTATATTAAAGAATGGCATGTTAAACCTACAAAATATCTGATATACAAGCAGCACAGGGTTGAAATGATAAAACTTGGGATGTATTCAATATTAACAAGCGGTACAGTTGCAATTATTTCTCAAATTGATGCTATTATGATTAATAAAATGCTAGGAGAAGCAAAAACAGGTGTTTATGGTATAGCATTCTATTTTGGTACAATTATTCTGATTCCTGCTCACATGATATACAGGGTGTCGGCTCCAGTAGTTGCTGAATTATTAAAGAGTGAAGGGATGAGTGGAATTCATAGCATTTATAAAAAAAGTTGTAACATTCAATTTACCATAGGCCTGTTATTATTTATTGGAATATGGTTAAATATTAACAACATAATGCAAATTCTTCCAGATGAGTATGTATCTGGTAAAAACGTAATTCTTGTTTTGACAATTGGCTACCTTCTTGAAATGGCAACAGGAATTAATCAGGTGATTATTTTAAATTCTAAATACTATAGATACGATGCATATATAATTGCTTTTTCTGTCGTATTAGTTGTTGTTTCAAATTATATTTTGATTCCAATATATGGTATTATTGGATCTGCAATCGCTACAGCTATTACCTTTTCTATTAATAATATTTTGCGCTTATTATTTCTGTATTTAAAATTTAATATGCAACCTTATGATTCGAACACTATAAAATTAGGATCGATTGCAGTTGTTGTATTTTTGTCTGGTTATTTTATCCCAAATATAGAAAACACGATTCTTGATATTGCAATCAGAAGTGGTGTTGTGTCTATATTGTTTGTTTTTCTGATTTTGAAAACGGAATCTTCTCCTGAGCTTAATAGTAAAATTAGAAAAAATCTAAAGCGCTTGTCAATTAATATTTAAGTTCTTAGATACATTTTAGTGGGTAGCTACCAGCAAAATCTATGATTTACAAATTTATTTCAGTGCATTTAATTGAAAAACAGAACCCTGTTTTCCTCTACATATCGAACTTTTTGTTCTTCCTCTTTTTTAGGAATAAGCGAATACTTTCTATAATAACAATTCTATGCACTAGAATTTGATATGATGGATAAGTGGAGAACTAAAAAATGGATAAAGGCTTTTCTTCGTTCTTAGTTGCTAGAACAGCATATGAACTGGGTTTAATTCTCTTAAGATAGGGGAACATTTTCATTAAAAAGTGTTTTAGTTTAAGTTTATAATACCCTAACTTATTGTTTTTAAATATATAGTTTAACACTTCATTATTATACAGGTGGTGTATATCTGCGATCACTTCAAAGTTTTCGGACCGTATTAAAAATCGGAATAAAGATGGTGTATAAATGTTTATATGGCCATAAGAAAGAAAATGGTTTAATTTGCTGTCAACATTAAAAGAAAAGTCAATAGGTACCTCAAAAATCTGATATTTTGATACTCTTTTTATTTCTCTCAGTAGTATTCTTTCATGTTCCACATGTTCCATTACGTGAGAGCATATAACCAAATCAAACTGATTGTCTTGATATGGGATTTTGTACCCATCAAACAATAGTATTTCTTTTAGATTTTCAATGTTTTTTGATTTTATAATTTCAATTCCGCTATTTGAAATTTCGATGGCATACATATTCTGGGAAAATTTATATTTAGATAACCAATGTAGTATGCTACCTTCGCCTGCTCCAACCTCTAAAACGCTTTCAAATTTTATTTTTTTTGATAGTTCAATAATATTTTGAGCTTTATATTTTGCAGCCATATTCCTCCACTCAACAACAGATAAATCATATTGATTTGAATAGGAATGTTTTAAATTATCTGATACTTCCATTTTATGTTAAGTTAATAAAAAAATAAAGTATATATTTCATTTATATGTATATAATTATAATATCTATTATCCCAAAATACTCTACAAAAATATGGTTTTTATTTAACGTGTTTGATATACTGTATTTGTCAAAAGCATCATTAAATAAAGGTAGTTATTAGTTTAGATAAAAATATCTACAGTTCAACAGTGTTAGTGTCATTTTTTTTCTTAAATGTAATAAATAATGAAACGCCTATAAATCCTAATAGCAATAGGGAGGATACTAATGAAATTTTTTCACCAGCAAAATATTTAGGTGGTTCAAATTTAAACTCAATGGTATGTTTTCCTGAAGGCACACGCATTGCCCTTAGCACATAATTTACACCTATGTGTGGCTTTAGTTCTCCGTCCACATATGCGTTCCAACCTTTGTTATAATAAATTTCCGAAAAAACAGCTAGTTCTTCTTCTTGTGTATTTGATTCGTATTTCAAGTTATTGGGTTTATAAGTCAATAATTTAATAGACCCCGTACTTTTAGGGTTGGGATTGAACCCTGCTAATTCATTTTTAAAACGTTCATCTACAATAGCAGTTGTTGCAGGGTTAATTTCTCCTAAAGTTTTAAGTTCTTCATCTGGGTTCTTTACTATTTGGATATTCTTAACAAACCATGCATTTCCTAAAGCATATCTATTTTGTATAGGTGGCGCTGATGGATTGTAAATAATGTAACGTGTATTTAGCATATTTAACACACCTTGTTTGGCGAAAGTAGCGCGCAACGATGAATCAGTTGGGTTAGATCTCAATGTTCGATTAATATTTTGAATATTATTTTGTATATGATTATCAATCAAATCTTGGTATCGTCTTAATTTTGCTGCGTGATAGCCACCAATTGATTTGTGGTAATAAGATGTTCCCGATTCATTAAAGGTATTCACCGAAATGTTTAATACCCTGTAATTGGGGTCCTTATCTTGAAGTATTTCTTTATCAGCAGTTGTAAGAGGGAATGGTATTTTAGCTTCTTGTTTTGATTTAAAGTTTTTGTCGTTTAAATAATTTCTGTCTATTTGCACCAAATCTACCAAAATAAGTATACCGATGATTGTTATTAAAACTACTTTGTTGATTTTTGATTTTAAAAATAAAAATATAGTAACAGCACCAAGTAGTATAAAAATGAAACTACGGAGAGCATCCGACTGAAATAAATTAATGCGTGCAACTTCTAAATTATCCATAAATTTTTGGGCAATTTCTGCTCCATTGTTTTTTGCTATCTGGTTATAAATTTCATTGTACTCGCCATCTGCAAAAAATGATGTTAAACTAGGCACCAAATAATACAATAGTGATAAGCCTCCTGTTAATACAAATGAAATGATAAACGCATTTTGTACTGTTATTTCATTTTTTATAAATGCTAATTTTAATTTTTGATTTAAATAATCTGGAGTTTTAAGGATTTTGTCTAAAGCAATAACTGCAAGTAGGGGAATTGTAAATTCTGCAATTATAAGGATCATTGAAACCGTACGGAACTTGTTGTATGCAGGAAAGTGGTTTAAAAAGAATTCCGTTAATGGCATGAAATTTTTTCCCCATGCCATAAGTACAGAAAAAATAGTGCCTCCCAGCAATCCCCATTTCAATCGGCCTTCAACAATAAATAATCCAAACACAAAAACGAATAATACAATTGCGCCAGCATAAGGAGCTGTCGTAAAAGGTTGATCGCCCCAATATTGTGATGTGTTTGCGATAGTTTCTTGCATTGTTGGATCAACATTTTTTAGGGCATTTTTATTTTCTTTAACCGCTAGCGTTGATGAACGACCTTTAAATCCTGGTATCATTAAGCTCATTGTTTCTGCTTTGCCCATACTCCATTGAGTTGCGTAATCTTTATCAAGACCTGAGGTTTTATTTTCTTGGTCAGAATTTAATTCAGATTTGCCACGAATTGTTGCAGCACCATATTCTGCAGTATTCCAAAGGCTATTTATATTACAACCAACGGCTAAAACTACAGCAATTGTATACATTCCTATACTTTTAAGGATATGTTTGTACTCTTTTTGTTTAATGTTGGCAATCCATTCCAAAGCAACATAAATGCATAGAAATAAGGATAAATAATATGTTATTTGAGGATGGGTGCAATTGATTTCTATGCCCAGAAATAAGGCAGTAAGTGCGCTTCCAAGCATGTATTGCCTTCTTGTTACAAGTATAACACCAGCAAACACCAATGGCAAAAATCCAATTGCAAAAGATTTTGAGTAATGCCCCGCCTCAATGATAATAATGAAATAAGCCGAAAAAGCATAAGCAATGGCTCCAACTATACTTAGCCATGGGTCAATTTTAAGAACCAATAATAATATGAAAAAACATGATAAATAAATAAAAAGAGTATTTGCAGGATATGGTAATAATTGCATATAAGAAGTACGCACATAGTGTAATAAATTGTTCTTATATTTTATTGATATTAAATATGCTGGCATGCCTCCAAACATGGAATTTGTCCATAATGCTTCTTCATTATATTGCTCCCTAAAATCATTTATTTCTTTTGCCATACCCTGAACAGAAACCATGTCACTTTGAACAATTACTTTTCCCTTAAAAGCGGGAGTAAAATAAAAATAGGATAGACTTATAAAGACAATAAAAGCTACTATTTCGGGAATAAATGATTTCAAATTCAGTTTTTTCATTTTTTAGATCGACATTAATTTGTATATAAATAAAAATATAGCATTATAGTTGTTTTAGCTAGGTACAAATATAATCTAAAATCTTGTTTTCAAACGAAATTTCTCTGATAGACGATTTTGTGTATCTTCTAATTTTGGTTGTCAAAATAATGTAGGTTTAATTTTTTTGTAATTTTATGACATTGGGTTCATTTCGTAGCTTAATGTATCTTTAGTATGGTTTTAATTTAGGTTTATAAGTACTCTTTAAGTCATTTCTTCAAAATTTTAACTATATCCTGAAATAAACACCAAAATTCGTAAAAACTTAAAGCGTTTTTCGATAAATATATAATTAAAACATTTTTCTAATTGCCTATTTCACTCAAATTCATATCTTTGAAACAAGAGCAATCAATAATTTAACTCAAAATCAATGAAACACATAATTAGTTCTACCTTATTAGTCGTTATAATATTAGTTAATGCATTGAATATCAATGCACAAATTATATCAAATGTAGCCGGGAATAATGTTGCGGGATACAGTGGAGATGGAAATTTAGCTACTTCTGCTAAAATAAATCATCCTAATGGAGTTGCTGTAGATGCAATGGGTAATATTTATTTTTCAGACTATTCCAACCATGTTATTCGTAAAGTAAACACTTCTGGTATAATAAGCACCTTTGCTGGTAATACTGTGGCAGGATATAGTGGCGATGGTTCCTTAGCAACTTCCGCAAAATTAAATTACCCTACAGGAGTAGCTGTTGATGCAAACGGCAATGTTTATATTGCTGATAAAAACAATAGTGTAATCAGAAAAGTAAATACCTTTGGCATAATCACGACTATTGCCGGGACTTCTGTTACAGGCTATTCAGGTGATGGAGGGTTGGCAACTTCGGCTAAAATTTATTTTCCTGCCGCTGTTGCTACAGATGCAGCAGGTAATGTGTATATAAGCGATACCTATAATCACGCAATTAGAAAAGTAAATACCTCTGGAATAATTTCTACTGTTGCTGGCGGAAATGGGATAGGATATAGTGGAGATGGTGGTGTTGCTACTTCTGCTGAGTTCAATTTCCCTTGGGGACTTACGGTTGATAATGCTGGTAATATTTTTATAGGAGATGAACATAATCACGTTATTCGTAAAGTAAATACATCTGGAATAATTTCTACAGTTGCTGGTACGGGAGCTTCTGGATATGCTGGTGATGGTGGACTGGCTACCTCTGCTCAGTTAAATGTTTGTAATGGCGTTGTATCAGATGCTTTAGGCAATTTGTATATAAGCGATACCTATAATAATGTTATACGAAAAGTAAGTTCGTCTGGTATAATTACAACTATTGCAGGTACAGGTGTTGCTGGTTATAGTGGCAACGGAGGAGCTGCACTTTCTGCTCAATTAGATACGCCTTCTAGTATTACATTAGATACTGCGGGTAATGTTTTATTCACTGATGGAGATAATCATGTTGTAAGAAAAATAACATTGGGTTGTGGGTTAGCTTTTACTACACACCCAATCAATCAAACAGTATCTAAGGGAGATAATGTTAATTTTAGTTCCTTAGCAAATAATTTATCTGCACTGTATCATTGGCAGTATTACTCAAATGGAAGTTATGTTAATTTTTCTGATAACGGTTGTACAATTTTTGGTAGTTCAACAAATTCAATTTCTTTGAATTATGTTCAAAATTCATCTGATCAATTACAAGTTAGGTGTATTGCAAATTATAATGGTTGTGCTGATACTTCTAATGTTGCCATTTTGTCTGTTAATTCAGGGCTTTGTACCGTTTATGATACTGTTCACATAACGGTTTATGATACTATAATTAACTATGTTGCCGTAACCGATACGTTAATTATCAATTTTTCATTAACAGGATTAAATCCTCCAAATGATTACAATGTGATTAAAATATTTCCTAACCCCACCAGCGATCATATAACTATTGATTATGGAACATTTTCTTTAATGTCTGGTTATTCGGTTGAGGTTAAAAATACAATGGGTCAAACGGTTTTTGCCGCGCTTGTAAATCAGCAACAGTCATATATAGATATCAGTAATTGGGGTGGAGATGGAGTTTATTTTGTTCATATTCTGGATTCTCAAAATACTATTTTAGAGATAAAAAAAATAATACTTCAATAGAGAGTTTAATTTGCATTATTGGGGAGGGTTACTTCAACACCTTCAAATTCATAGCATACAGTAATATAAATGCTGTAGTTAGAAATACGCCAGCCCAACTTATTGGCATTGCAAACATAAGTGTTGGTACAAAAAGGGTTAATGAATTGGATAGTGCGTAAGCATGAAACCCTATTTTTTTTAGTTGCCACATCAAAATAGCTCCAGCTAGTGAGCCTAATGATAAAACTAACATTAAGCCATAATATCCCCAGCCGGCATTTAATACAGTTATTGCTTGTGCCATTTCCGTTTCGTCATAGTTGGGTGCTTGTTGCATAAAAGCCATTATTTGATCGGCAAATAGGGGAGTGAAAAGTGATGATAAGGCACCAATGCCTGAGCCTATAAAAGTAAGTATACACAACACTTTTAAAAATGTTGGCAATGTGTTTGATTCTTTGCTGTCTAGTGATTCGAAGTTTTCCATGGTTAGTTTTATTAAAAGTTGTTTTTACTCCAAAGTTTGAAGTTTTCTTTTTGTTGTTCTGTTGCTTGTGTTTGTTTTATAATTTTTGCTGTTTTGTAATAGCCATTAGCGCTGGGACTTAGTGTTGTTTTCTTAATAACTCCAGCCGATACAAAGCTGATTTCAAGATTTGTATCGCTAAAATAATTGCACCATTCATTAAACGTTGTGCCCGAACCATCGGGCTTTACAGCCATTCCATTAACTCCCATGAGTTCGTCATTAATTGCCAATCCGCCTTTATCAGCAACGGAATTAGGATAAATGGCACTAATTTTACATATTCCATTCGCTTCTGCAGCCTTAATACCAAGCGCATGTTCACAAAATTTAGTATTCGAAACCATTTTTAGTTCGCATCCAACGTAGTTGAGTGCATCTGCAACTATTTCTTTATAATCAACTGCGGTATTGATGTAAGTGTTGAAAATAGTATCAAACGATTGGTTTGCAAAGTGTTCTATCACACCTTTGTAATCTTCGGCAGTATAGCCTTTATTTTTAAGTGCAAATTCGCTGTATAAATACTGCATCACATCATCTAAACTATGTTTGTTGTTGGAGTGTTTACGAATAAACATATCCGTTACAAAAGCCAACAAACAACCCTCGTCATAAATTGATGTTTTACGATTAGGAATGCCAGGAACATAACCATCTAGCCATGTATCAAACGATGAGTCGGCAACCGAAAGATTGGTTCTTCCAAAATTATCGAAATGCTTTTGAGCTCGCTCTTCTAGTGTAGCAAAGTACTCTTGTTCATTAAATACCCTAGAACGAAAAAGCATATAGTCGCCATAATAGGTAGTAACACCTTCGCAAACATAG
>JBASCV010000130.1:0-12766 GCA_049651825.1 Bacteroidia bacterium | reverse complement strand
GTAACACTCTCTGCTGGTTTAGCTACACTAGTTTGCTCAATCGCCTTACTTTCAACAACTTTATGATTATCAACAACTTGAACCTCTTTTTCAACTGTAATTGCTGGCTCAGGAACAAATTTATTGGTAATTAACCGATACAACACTTTTCTATCGGATGCATAAGTAGCTGTAATTTTTAATTGATTATTGTAATGTATGCTGTTTTGATTGTGTAAACTTTTAGCATACAATAAATGAGCTGTTTGAAAATAAGGGAAATTTTTCAACAACTCCGCAAGCATAGCACTATCAGTCCCGCTCATTTGGTCGGGATTGCTCATAAATGCTATAAATTGATTGCGGTTCATGTTTTTATTTTTTTTACTCTCTCTTTCAAGAGAGCTGGGGGCTAAACCCTAATGTTATTAAGTTAAGAAACCTTTCGCACATATTTCGACAAGCTCAATACGACCACGCGCAGTCAGTCTGAGCCTGTCGAAGACTGTGGGAGGGCTTATTTCCTTGTATCAACTATTAACTTGGTCCCTACCAATCATTCAACGATTTATTAAAAATATCTTGTACCAATTGATCGTTAATTTCTTGTATCAATTGCTCTTCAACCGAAGCAAGGCTTTGCGTGCTCGGATAATCAAAAAAGCGACTAAACGTTTGTTCAAAGTTCTTTTTTTCATCAAAAGCACAGGTATACTTTACCATCACGGTAATTGTAAGCCTATTTAAAGCTGCCTGATCGGTACTTTGTATTGCTATTGGTGCTGTGGCATAGCCTATAATACTTCCTTCATAATTCAAATCACCACCTCTACTCACCAACGCTAAACGTGTTTGTGTACTTATCCTATCCCGAAGTGCTTCTGTAAATTTTTGACTTAAGGTAGGCGGAGCTAATGATGCATTGTTTTGAAAATAAAGTACAGAAACCGTATTCGCTTCAGGCGGAATAGCTGCGCCACTAAACGAATAATTAACCTTACATGCACAAAAAAACAAAAAAACTAATCCTACAACTAGCTTCAAACAATGTTTTCTTATTGTGTAAAATGCGTTCAATTTAAAAATATAATCTACAGATAAATACAACTAGTAAAGTTTAGTGTTTAGGCTTTATTTTCAATAGCAATTTAAATACAAAGCCAACACTTCAAAGATAGAAAAAACTTTTATACCCAAAACCAAAAACCAACGAACATCAACCTATTCAACCACACATATATTAAAAATTTAGCATATTTTAGCTATTTAGTCTTCGACTCATTAAACTGCTTCATAGTGTAGGTAAACGTAAGTAAAAAGTACTGTTGTAAAATATTGGTTCGTACATCCTCATAATAGGTTTCCATCACATTTCGTTTAATATTGTTGTTTTGGTTCAAAATGTCGAATACACTCAAACGCAGTTCGGCTTGGTTGTTTTTTAGGAATTTATAGCCAATAGCCGCATTCCACAGCATAAAGTTTTGATTAAAATCGGCCGAAAGTCCAGTATTGTACTGATGGTTCAATTCGGTTTGCAACACAATGCCTTTCCATGGCATTACCTGAATTTTAAATTTCGAATTTTGATTGTAATACGTTGTATTTAAGTTAGTTTGCAAAGTATTAAAGGTATTATTGTAAGTAGTGTTTGACGATACTGTAAAATCAACACGCTCACTAATGTTGCTACTCAAGGTAATTCCCAAACCAACATTAGAGTTATAAGTGTACATCAATTTATTATTTACAATACCAGGCGTTCGGGAATGTGTTCCACCAATATTTGCACTCATATTGCATTTTATTGCTTTAAAAGGAAAACTGTAATTATTAAATGAGCGTAAACTGTAATATCCATTTTGATTCACTGGTGTGTATAATTGCCCTCCACTGGTCAATAAAATTCCTGGTGCAATCAAGGTGTCAGCCTGAGCAATAAATGTATTACTTACAATATAGTTTTGAGTGTAAGTTCCTCCTAATAAAACAAATAAAGCTGTTGATTTTTCGGTGTTGGACGATGAATAATGCATGTGCAACATATTTTGCCAATTTTGCTTCAAATTAGGGTTACCTGTAATCAATTGTAATGGATTTGTATTATTAATTACACGTTGTAATTGACTTACCGTAGGTGGATTATTGCTTGTTCTGTAAAACATGCGAAACACTTGTTTGCTCGAAAATTTATAGTGCAAACGCAAGTTGGGTAATAAACTATTAAACGTATGACGTAACGAAAAATTATCAGGAAAAAATTGCTGAGCTGTAAGTTCAGCGTATTGATAAGTAACACCGTAACTAAGCATTAATTTATCTTTATTGTATTGCATAGCTGTACCTACCGAATGAGCTTGATATAAACTATTAAAAACATTGGATAACGTAGTGTCAAAAGCGTTTTCGGCACCATTCACATTAAAAGTTTCTCTATCCGAATCGCTGCTATTGAATGAATTGCCATAGCTCAACATCAATTGATTGTATTGGTTCAGTGGCTCAGTATAAACAGCACTCGTACTCATGGTATAAGCAAAGGTATTCAACTCCGAAAGCTGATGAATGGTATCGGCAAAAGTGGTATCGATAAAATTATTGGTGTAATTAAGCCAATTGTTTTCCCCTTTGTTGCTGTTGTAACCAGGAGTTACATTCAATGATAAGGTGCGCCCGCTTTTATTAAACGAATGACGATAAAGCACTGGTATAGAGACAGTTGAACCTATTAATTGAGAGTTTGATGAGCTAATGGTATTGCTAATTAAAATACCTGGTTGTTGATTTTCGCCCAACAATGATACCTTACCGCTGTTTTGCTGAATTGATAGCTTGGGCTGTACTGTAACAGCGTTCAACGAATCTATTTTCCATTCAATTTTAAAGTTAGCTCTATGGTTAATATTATTGCTGGTACTTGTATTTGCTTCTTGATATGCCAATCCTTCAAACGCGCTAGTTACATATTGCCTAAATGTATTTGTAAGCGATGTATTTTCGGCATAATTCATAAAATAACTGCCATTGAACGTTACATTTTTCCACTGATCGGCATAGTTAATGCCAAAAGCATGTGTAGTAGAAACACCATTTTTTTGATCTACTAAAAAATTACCCGCTTCATTTTGCTGGCCGTACCTTCCACCACCGGCTCCCATACCTTGCGGACGGCCTCCTCCTCCCCTGTTATTTCCGCCTGATGAGGCTGAACTTACAACACCCAACAAATCTTCGGTAGAAAAATTTTGTTCATTAATGTTGTTCGTATTTCCAAGTATGGTTATTCGTCTTTTATCCTTAAAAAAGTTAACATTAAACGCTCCTCTCCATTTTTCGTCATAACCATAGGCAGCCGAAGCCTTTCCAAACGTACCATTTCTAAACTGTGGTTTGGTAATAATATTGATTGTTTTAGCGCTATTACCATCATCAAAACCGCTAAACTGGCTCTGATCACTTTTTTTATCAAAAACTTGTATTTTGTCAACCACTTCGGCTGGTAAATTCTTCAACACCGCATTTGCATCATCACCAAAAAACTCTTTACCATCTACCAACACTTTTTTTACCGCTTCCCCTTGTGCTTGTACTTGTCCGTCCTGAATGGTTATTCCTGGCATTTTTGTTACTAAATCTTCTGAACTAGCATCTTTATTTACTTTGTATGCACCTGCATTTATTTGAGTGGTATCGCCCTTCTGAATCACAGGTGTTACAGTTGTTACCACATTTACTTCATCTAATTTAGTGGCTTTTGAATTCAATTTTAGTTTACCAAGTACTTTCGATTCATTTTGAATAAATACAGGTACATATAAATCGTTAAAACCAACATAACTAACCTTTACAAGGTAGTGTGCTGAAGATATATTTTCTAAAGAAAAAAATCCATTTTCATTACTAATTGCACCTTTTACAAGCGAAGAGTCGGTACTTTTGAGCACCATCACATTTGCAAACATTACTGGCTGATTGTCTTTATCTACAAGCTCTCCACTAATTGAAAAGGTTTGCGCAAACGCTAACAAATTACAAAACAAAATAAGTATTAAAATTATTTTTTTCATTTATTTTAACTCAAAAATCACTCATTCATTTCACTATCGGGCACATGGTAAAGTGTAAGCCCTGCAATGGGTGTTTCAACGATTTTATCAATAAACACACCTTTTTTTTCGGCAACAGGTCTTAAAATATTGCTATAGTAAAACGCAACCGAACCAACACAACTAAGCTTTAACACTTTGTGTTTGGGGTATTTACAAATGTGTTTATCTAAAAACTGGTCAAAACAATTCACCACAAGATTCATAACAAACTCTTCTTTCAAATTTTGGTAAACAAATTTGCTAAACCCAGCCAAAAAACGATTCGGAAATGGCTGTTTATAAACAGCATCTAATATTTCGGGAGCGCCTAATTTAAAGCGTTCATAAAAGCGCTTTTCTAAATCGGGTGGTAATTCTTTATTCAAATAAGCCTGTACAAAGGTTTTACCAATATGAGCACCACTACCCTCATCGCCAAGTATATAGCCCAATGAAGTTACATTTTCAGCTATTCCATTACCATCGTAATAACAAGTATTGGCCCCAGTTCCTAATATAGCTGCAATACCAGGCTTTGTACCACACACAGCACGTGCTGCACCTAGTAAATCAGTATTAATTTCTATAATTGATTTAGGAAATAGTTGCTTTAAACCTTTTTCAATGATTGCCTTTTTAGCATCTGTAGCGCAACCTGCACCATAAAAATAAATGTGTGTAATTTTAGAAGCATCCACTTCGCTATGCATTAACAATTCTGAAGTAAGAATAGAAACAACTGTTTCTGAATCTAAAAAATAAGGATTGAGACCTTGTGTAGCGTATTGATATTTATTTTTTCCGTCAATACACCTCCACACCGTTTTTGTTGACCCACTATCGGCAATTACAATCATCGTTTAATCAAATTTATGATTCACGAATGTAACTATTTAATGTGAAATAGCCATGTTTGTCCTAAACACAAACAATTGATGAAAATAATCTTTCAAACTGGCTTATTCCATAAGGCAATTAAAAAAAATTATTTACTTATGAAATTTTCTAACTTCCGGCAACGGATGAAAACAAGAAATGGTTAGGACTAACCAAGTTTTCGCGAACAGCATACAATACCAAACCTGCAGTATTGTTAATGCCTAGCTTATTCATAATATTCTTACGATGAGTGGTTACTGTATGTGTACTCAAAAATAATTTATCCGCAACTTCTTTATTTGAATAGCCTTCGGCTATAAGGGTAATAATTTCAAGCTCTCTATCGCTAATGTTGATTCCTTCGCAAGAGTATGTAGTGTTTTTAAGCTCTTTTGTTTCAGTATTTAAAACCGAATGAGCAATTTTACCACACATAAATTTTTCGCCTTTTGCAGTTTTGTAAATGGCTTCTACTATTTCATCTTGGTCGCAATCTTTCAACAAATGACTAACAACACCTGTTTTCAAGGCTTTTGAAATGCTTAAATCGCCTCTAAATTCGGTAATGGCTAATAATTTTGCAGTAGGGTATTTTTTTACAATTTGAGGAATAGAATCTAAACTAAAATTCTGAGAAGTATAATCAATAATTATCAAATCAGGCGTATAAAATTTAGCCTGATTAACCAAATCAGATGCGCTTACCGCTTCTGCAACACAAATAAAATCAGCACTTTCGTTTAACAAAACGACCAAGCCTTTTCTGCTCAAAAAGTGACTATCTGCTATGGTTATTTTTATCTTGTTCACAAAAAATTATTTAGATTGGTTATAAATAATAAATCAAAAGTACACATAAAAATGATTTTTACAAAATTTAGAGTCAAACGATTTCAACCAAGATGGGTTATGGTTTCTTTCATTTTTCATTAAATTGCAATGCTTAAAATAAGTCCTTTTAATAAAAATCTAAACACCACAAAAAATGGCAACTCACCATACGTTTATTAACAAACTCATTAACAAGACCTTAACTACTTTTTTTATATATTTCGTAATCATTTTCTTGAATTCAAAATCAGTTGCTCAGAATGGATTTCATTCGTGTGGTTCAGATATTATACAACAAATTAATTTTAATAAAAATCCGAAAATAAAAAAGAAAAACGATAGTTTAGAATCAAGACTATTGGTTAAACTACAACAACAGTATCACAAAAAACTAGGAGGAGGAGGCTTACCTACCGTTCAACAGATATACACAATTCCAGTTGTAGTTCATATAATTCATAATAATGGTCCAGAGAATATCACCAATATGCAAGTAATAAATGCAATACAGCATCTGAATGATGCATTCAGAAATGTAGGAATTTATGATCCATCAACAGGAGCTGATACAGAAATAGAGTTTTGTCTTGCTCAACAGGATGAAAACGGAAATGCAACTACAGGTATTAATCGAGTAGTATCTCCTTACACTAATATGAATATGCAAACGGATGACCAGAATCTAAAAAATCTTATTCGTTGGAATCCTTTAAAATATATGAATATATGGGTTGTAAATTCCATTACTTCTAATACATTAGGGTCTGGGGTTGCAGGATATGCTTATTTCCCTTCTTCACACGGAACCTCTGTAGATGGTATTGTTAATGAAGCCAACTATTTTGGAACTAATACAGATGACTCGAAAGTTGCAGTTCATGAAGTTGGACATTATCTAGGCCTCCATCACACTTTTGAAGGTGGATGCACAAATAATAATTGTCTTACTGACGGAGATAAGGTGTGCGACACTCCACCTGATGCCTCTACCTCACCAGTAACATGCAATGGGGTAATCAATACTTGCCAAACAGATGATGATGATTTAAATTTGAATAACCCTTTCCGACCAACATCATCTGGAGGTGTAGGAGACCAACCCGATATGTTTATTAATTATATGGATTATGGATACCAAACGTGTCAATCAGCATTTACTACAGGACAAAAAGATAGAATGATTTTTTTCTTAACAGGCATAAGAAATAGCCTTTTAGAATCAATTGCGTGTATGCCAACTTGTTTAAATCCTATTGTTGCTTCTTTTACTGCAACAGCAGTAAACATAACAGTTGGGACTACTGTTACGTTTACAAACACTTCTACTGGAGCTACAACTTATAGCTGGCAAATTAACGGAACAGCTTCATCAACTTATACCAACTTTTCTAATACTTTTAATACGCAAGGAACTTACGAAGTAAAGCTGATTGCTTCCAATCCAAATGTAATCTGTAACAAAGAATTCGTAATTACAATTACCGTTACATGTCCGGTTAATGCTTCTTTTACAACCGATACAACTCATGTTATTTCAGGCGATAGTATAAGTTTTATAAATACAAGTACTGGGAGTTCGAGCTACCAGTGGTTATTAAATGGTGTACAGCAAACAAACAGTATAAATTTTAATTATACTTTCCCCGAGAACACCTATGGCACAGTCACACTAATTGCTTCTAATAATTTATGCAATGATACTATTAATCAACAAATTGCAATTGGTGTTTGTGAGGAAAAAACTAACAATATCTGGTATTTCGGCATGAATTCAGGGGTAGATTTTAATAACGGTAATCCTGTTGCACTATCTAACGGAACATTAAATTCGACAGAGAGCTGTTCCAGTATTGCAGATAAAAATGGCGCTCTATTGTTTTATAGTGATGGGAACACGGTGTGGGATAAAACACATGTCCCAATGCCTAACGGAAATGGATTAATGGGCAACCAATCTGCAAAACAAGGAGTATTAATTGTACCTCAACCTTGGACACCAAATAAATATTTTATATTTACTGTAGATGCTCAGGAAAATAATTTTTCCAGTGGATTGCGGTTTTCTGAAGTTGATATGTCTCTAAATAGTGGATTAGGAGATATTACAACGACAAAAAACACTCTTTTAACAACTCCTGTTACAGAAGGAATGGCTGCTGTAAAGAGATGTGACGGCAATGTATGGATTGTCGTTCATGGTCTAAATTCTGATACTTTTTATGCCTATTTAGTTACCCCTTCAGGAGTAAACCCGACACCAGTTATTAGTACAATTGGCTCAATATACAAAGGTTTTGCTACTATAAAAATTTCCTCGTCATCTAGTAAAATTGCAATAGCTGGTTTGTGTGATGATAATACAAATAGAATACAAATATTTAATTTTGATAATCAAACAGGCGTAGTGTCCAGCCAAGGATTCTTTACTACAACAATAGAAAACTTGTCAATTCTTGAATATGCATCAAGTATTGAGTTTTCACTAAGTGAAAAATATTTATATATGACCACATCTTCCATTAATAACTCCAATACAAATGGAGTTCTCTATCAATTTAATTTATCAGCACTTAATCATTCGCCTGCATCACAATCTTTCATTGCTATTGACACTAGCGATGGAATGTGTGGTGATTTACAACTTGCATCAGATGGTAAAATTTATGTTGCTAGGTATTCAAAAAATTGGCTTGGAGTTATCAATAGTCCAGAGAAACAGGGTTTACTTTCAAATTATCAAGATAATGGTGTATCACTAACTCAAAACTCTTGGTTTGGTCTACCTTCTTACGTTTCAAAAACAATGTATGATGGAAAATCATCCATTTTGGGGCCACATTCTGTATGTGTTAATGAGGTAGCTGAATATTCATTCAAAAGTTGTTTTGGGGCTACGTCTTGGCATAAAAAAGGTCAAGCAACTATAACTAATTCAACTGGAAATAACATTACTCTTCAATTCAATGTGGAAGGTAATGACACGCTAATTGCAAAATCCACAGGTTTATGTGGAAACCAATCAGATACTTTGTTTATAAGAGTGCTTAGTCCTCAAAATTACCCTTCTAGAATAATTGACACACTAGTATGTCCAAATGATTTGATAACATTTTATGCTGATCCTGGCTATGATTATTATAGTTGGTATCCTCCAAGCAATTCTAATAGTCCAACATATATATACAACAGCAATACAGCTCCGTCAGATTTGTTTTTAATTGGGTATACTGAATCAGGCTGTACAACAAATACAGAAATTTATATTGATACAGCAAGGGTTAACGCTATGCTCAATTTGGGAGAAGATATAAGTATCTGTAACGGTAGCGTTATTTCACTTAATGCAGGAGATAATTTCTTATCTTATGAGTGGCAGGATGGGTCAACTGATCAGCAATATACAATATACGAGCCAGGTAAATATTGGGTTACTGTAACTTCATGTGAAGGTAGTACTGTCGATACAATTAATGTGTTATGGCAGAATACTTTGTCTCTTACAATTACAAGTGAGGGGAGTATTTGCAACACTCAAAACTTACTTTTAAAGGCGAATCCACCTGATTTAATGAGTTATATATGGGATGATGGAAGTAATTGGAATGAAAGAGAAATAGTTACAGACGGTATATACTGGCTTATAGCAACGGATGAAAATGGCTGTTACGCGGAAGATACTGTTGAAATAAAAGCAGATAATTGTGATAGTGTTGAATGTGCTATTTTTTATATTCCCAATTCATTTACTCCAAATGGAGACTTAATGAATGATTTATTTAAACCCAAGATTGATTGTGTGCATGAATACAAGTTCTTAGTTTTTAATCGTTGGGGAGAAAACATTTTTGAAACAACAAATATTTCTGAAGGTTGGAGTGGATATTATCAAGGCAAATTAGCTAAACAGGACGTATACGTTTATAAGGTTTCTTTTATTGATGATATAAAAAAAAGATTTCATCAATACACTGGCACTGTAGTATTACTAAATTAAATAAATGAATTTTAAAAAATCCCTTAAAATAACATAACTTTTACTATGAAAATTCCGTTAAAAGATTATATCTTTATCCAGAAACAATTATTGTTACTTTTTTCGTCTTTGGAAATTGATTTTAAAAGCCCTTGAAAATATGAGTAAACTGTACTTCAAACGCTCTGTTAGTGTTATAAAAGCTGGATTTTTATCTGGTATGCTATATACATCTACTGCTATCGCTCAAGATATTCACTTTTCACAATACTTGCATACGCCAACATTGGTTAACCCTGCACTTACGGGCGCTACACATACATTGAGAGCTGCTGTTATCTATAAAGACCAATGGAGAGGTGTTACCGTACCTTATAAAACCTACGGTGCCTCATTTGAAATGAAGTTAAAAGCCAGCAACTGGGACAAAGCTGACGAAAACAAAACAAAATCTTACAAAAAGTCGGTTAGTCGTTTGGCTGCAGGCTTGTCGTTTTTCAGCGATAAAGCGGGTGATGGAAATATGGGAACCAATCAAGTAATGGGCTCTTTAGCTAGTTTTGTTCCTCTTAACACAAAAAACTCGCTTTCAATTGGTTTACAAACAAGCATGATACAACGTAGTATCGATTTTTCTAAATTAATTTTTCCTGACCAATACAATGGAGCCATTTACGACCCTAATATTAGTAACGGAGAAAATCAAGGCACGCAAAACTATATTTATGCCGATGTTGGGGCTGGAGTTAACTGGAGCTATGGCTATGGCTCAAAAGCGGTTGCTTCAAACGATGGAGTTAAAATTCAATCAGGTATTGCATTATTTCATATCAACAAACCACGTCCAAAATATTTAGCAGATTCCAAAGAAGAAGTATTTATGAAAGTAGTGTTGCATGGTGATGCTGCACTTGGTTTAAAAAACACCAATATGGTTTTTGTACCTAGCTATTTGCTTCAATTTCAAGGGCCATCCAAAGAAATACTTGTGGGTTTAATGACTAAATATTATTTCAAAGAAGATTCAAAATATACTGGTTTCATAAAACAATCAGCATTTGGTATTGGGGCTGCTTACCGTAATTTGGATGCTTTAATTCTATCGGCACAAGTTGAAGTAGGGCAATATGCAATTGGGGTTAGTTATGATTTGAATACATCTAAACTTACCAAAGCAAGTGCCGGACGTGGAGGAGCCGAAATATTTTTACGCTTTGTAACACCAAACCCATTCCTTTACCAAATGAGTACCAAAAAACGGTATAACTTAAACTAATACGTACTTAGTGAATGGGCAAATTACGGGGTATTTCTTTTTTAGGATTAATGGTGCTTTTTTCTTGTGATTATGTGAAAAATCCATATCCAGAAGGTAACCTAAACCTTAGCGATACAGCAAACTGCCCGCAACCTGTATTTGCCACAGTTACAAATCATGTAAAAAAAATTCTTATCGAAGATTTTACAGGTCATACCTGTGGAAATTGCCCAAAAGCAGCTAAGGAATTGCACCAAATTGATTCAATCTATTCTGGACAAATTATTGGAATAGCCATTCATGTTGGCGGTTATGCCATACCCAACCCTGGATATAACGGCTCTGACCAAACAGCATTTTTAAACGACTACAGAACCTCTGTTGGTGAACAATACGATGCCACATTTGGAGCAAGTAATTTTGGTTTACCACAAGGTATGTTTAACCGAAAAGACTACGATGCTGTAAATCAAACGCATCTTAAATTTTATCCAAATTGGAAAAACTACGCAGCATCAATTGTTGCTGAACCATCTGTAGTTGATTTGCAAATTGCGGTTGATTATAATCAAAGTAATAGAAAATTATGCTTAGCTATAAAAGACTCATTTTTAACTACAGTAACAGGCAACTACAAGTTAGTAATAGCAATCACTCAGGATAGTATTATCAGTTGGCAAGATAACATTGGCGTAAACAAAGCCGATTACGTTCATCGCCATGTATTACGTGATGTTATTACACCTTCAGGAGCATTTGGCGAAACCTTAATTACGGGCACAGCAGCCGCAGGGACAAAACATATAAAACGCTTCGCATACATTATTCCAACCAACTACAACAACGTAATTTGCGATGCAAACAAATGCCACCTTGTTGCTTATATTTTTAATGCCGACACCTACGAAATTATTCAGGCAGAAGAAGTTAAGCTTATTCAATAATTGTTGTAAAATAAAACAACCAAATAAACCAGTGATATAAGAACATATTTAAATATATGTTAAAGTTATTTATATCGTTGCCTTAGGGGCTGTATTTATGTATTAAGGCGACAGGTTCATGTCTACCAATATTTCGTCCCCATGGCACTTTTTCAGCTCCGTTAGGAGCGAAATATTGGTAGACATAAAGAACATAAATAAATCAATAAATAAGTCCCGTAGGAACGAAATAAAATTTAAACAGGCTCTAAATACTCAAAATAGTATAATATTTTTTTACATTGATTTAAGCGCTTCTCAAAACTTTACATTACATTTGATTTACAAGTATGGAAGCAATTATTCAACATATAATTTATAACTATTCTTATTTCGTATTATTTGCAATAAGTTTATTTTATTTTATCTTTTTGTATTTTGGTATAGCTCCCCTATTTCTTGCTATCTGTAAAAAATTACATCATCGTAAATTACTTCAAAAAATTGTATTAAAAGAAGTTTCTGACAAACAGTTTTCCTTTGAAATCAAGCATTCAATACAGTCGATAATCATTTTTGGATGTTCAATAATTCCACTAATTTATTTAATACGAGCAGAAAAAATTACGCTTTTACCCAATACATTTATCAATGTTTTCATCGGTTTAATTATTTTGAATTTATGGAATGAAGTCCATTTTTTTATCATACACCGAATTATGCATTTATCCTTTTTCATGAAAAATGTACACTACATTCATCATCAATCTAAAGTGCCAACAGTATATTCAGTTTATATCTTTCACTGTCTTGAAGCCCTTTTATTGAGCACAGT
>JBASCV010000129.1:0-11230 GCA_049651825.1 Bacteroidia bacterium | reverse complement strand
TAGTTTTGTATATTCACTTCTTTTTATTGAAATCTGTTTATAGCTTCTCTATTTTATTTTTAATTTTTTGTTCTCATTTATAATTTTTCAATATTAATTTATTATTATTTAAAGCCTGAAGTAGCTTTTAGATTTTCAATTTATTTTTAAATTATTGAAAATAAAAATCTCAGTTATCAAAAAAGCAAGGCTCGACTCAATTTTAAGCGTTTTAAGCCGTTTTGTGCCCTCTAAAGTATAATAACCCTATTTTTTGTTTTTCGTTCGTTTAATGGGCTAAAAACAGCCTCTTTTTTTGTTCTATTCCGCATCTCTAGTGCCCAATTTTTGCTCGAAAACGTCATTTTTTTGCTTTTTAAGCCATTTTTTACCCCTGTTTGGAGTATTGTGACCACAGAGACCTAAAAGTCGCTTTAAATTGATTTTTTCAATCATTAGCTAAAATTTTCTTGAAATTCCTCGAACGATTTTGTAACTATTTAAATATCAATTAATTATGATTTTTATTTTTTATTTTAAAACTAACTTTCTCAAAATCAATTAATTATATTTTTTTGCTGATTTTACAATCCTAAAACATTGATATTGAGTGTTTTGTGTTTGTTGTGGGAAAAAACGGGAAAACGATCCGTTATTTTTTGTATTAAATTTTCACTTTTGTAAAAAAATAATCCATGCGCGGACTTTCAACTATTCTACTGCTGATACTATCCAACACATTCATGACTTTTGCTTGGTACGGTCATTTAAAGTTTAAAGAAATGAAGTGGTTCGAAAATCTAGGCTTAATAGCTATTATTCTCATTAGTTGGGGCATTGCCTTGTTTGAATACATTTTTCAGGTTCCGGCCAATAAAATTGGTTTTAAAGATAATGGGGGACCCTTTTCACTTGTAGAACTAAAAGTTATTCAAGAGGCGATTACGCTTGTTATATTTACTGTTTTTACGCTTATTTTCTTTAAAAATGAGGTTCTACGTTGGAATCATTTTGTGGGATTTGTTTTTTTGATTCTTGCCGTTTATTTTATTTTCAGAAAATAGTTTTTGTCTGTAATCTACCATCAATTTTCAGATCCTTATCTGTGAGTTATCTTTTCTTCGAGTGTTTGTTATTGTTTAGTCCTTTCCTTTTAAGCTACTTGCTTTAAAAATGGGTGGAAAATGCGAATCTATCTTACTATTCTATTGCTGGCAGTCACAACAACAACTTTAGTTAAAAAACCTTACTTTTGATTTTACTTGCTTTTTTCAGGAACCGCATCTTTATTTGTTTTTTTATGAAACAAACTTATATCCTTAAACTTTTTCTTTTTACTGTTATTTATGTTTTTTTAGCAAAAACGAGCCTTTTACTTGCGCTTGACGGGGAGTTTGCTTCGCCCGTTTGGTTCGGGTCGGGGGTTGCCTTGTGTATATTGTTGCTAAGCGGTAAAAATATGTGGCCAGCAATTGCAATTGGTTCTTTTGTTGTTAATTGGTCAAGTGGTAGTTCGGTTGGTTTTGCTGCTGTTGCCTGTTTTGGAAATACGCTTGAACCCTTTGTTGCTTATCACATAATTAAGCGATTTAAAAGTGAAACCTGTTTGTTTATAAAGCTTAAAAGCATTTTTATTTTTTTGTTTGCTTCGGCTGTGGGGGCCATTATTAGTGCTGTTTTTGGTGGTATTGCATTTAGCTATTTTCATTCACACCCCATTAATTTGCTAGAAATATTGTGTACTTGGTGGATTGGAAATTTCACAAGTTTTTTAATTATTGTACCCGTTGTTTTTTTGTTTAATAAATCAACACTATTACAGCTCAAAAATTATCCAACATTTATATCCATTAGCTTGCTTATTTTTTCATGCTACATGACTTTTTTATTCCAATATCAAAGTTCTGTTGTGCCTATTGTTATGCAATATGCATTGGTTTTGTTTCCCATTGTTGTTTCGGTAACTCAAAACCGAATTTCAACATTACTTCACGTGTTAATCATTGAATGTTTTGCCGTTGTAGCCACATGCTTTGGTAGGGGCCCTTTTGTGTCGAACGATTTGAATACCAACCTCGTTCTTTTACAATCGTTTATGTCAGCTTTAACCCTTATTAGCCTTATTATTGCTGTTGCCATTAAAGAAAAAGAGTTAATAGAGGATGAATTAAAAATTACCCTGTCTGAAAAAGAAATGCTTATTTCAGAAATTCATCATCGCATTAAAAACAATTTGGCAGTCGTTTCAAGCTTGCTGTATTTACAGAACGAAACAATTGATAATGCTGAAATAAAAAATAAAATAAATCAAACCAATTTACGAATAAAAACCATTGCCCTTGTTCATGAAAAGCTATATGCTACGCACAGCGTGGATACAATTGAGTTTGCAAGCTATATTGAAAACTTGACTAAAATGGTTTGTGGCGTATTTGAGTGTAAGGCTCGGTTAATATTAAATCTCGAAAAAAAAAACATATCAATTGAAGTTGCTCAACCACTTGGCTTAATACTCAATGAATTACTTACAAACGCTTTTAAACACGCTTTTAATGAAACGGAAAGTCCTGAAATTAAAATCTCGTTTGGAGAAAACAAAGAGGGTTTTTTCCTCTTTTTTAGCGATAATGGTAGGGGTATTGAAAATAAAAAAAATAGTAGTACTTTGGGCCTTACGTTAATAGATGCTTTGGCTGGTCAAATAGATGCAAAATATGTTTTAAAAAATTCAAGAGGAACTACTTATGAGTTTTATTTCTAATACTTACTATGTCAAAATCAATTATAATTCTTGAGGATGAGAGCATCATAGCGTTGATGCTAAAAAAGTTTCTTATTTCTCTTAATCACAGGGTGGTTGGTACTGCTATGGATGGAAAAACAGCAATTGAACTTGTTAAAAACGCTATCCCCGATTTACTTATTTTGGATGTACACATTAAGGGCCAGATGAATGGGTTAGAAACCTATCAAATAATTCAAAAACAATGGAATATACCCGCAGTTTTTTTAACAGGTAATTCGGCCGAAGTAGTAAATATTCAAAACAAATATCCCAACGTGGTTATTTTAGAAAAACCTGTATCGCTTCATGAACTTAAGAAAACAATCGACAGTATTTTCCAACAATAAAACAAAGCACCAGTATTGTTATGTTGTTCTTTAAAAACATTGTTTAAGGCCAATAATCAAAAAACAATATAATGGCGAATAAAGTACTTAATAATAAATCAATGAATAAAACGGCTTTAATAACGGGGGCTACATCAGGTATCGGAAAAGCTACGGCAATAAAACTGGCACAAAATGGCTATAACTTAATACTCTGTGGTCGCAGAGCCGAAAAGTTGGAAGAATTAAAAAAGATTCTCTCAAAACAGGTTAATGTTCACACCTTGATATTTGATGTTCGCAGCAGGGTGGATGTTGAGCAACAAATAAACTCATTACCAAGCGAATGGAAAAACATTGATGTTTTAATTAACAATGCAGGCAATGCACATGGGCTTTCGCCAATAAACTCTGGGGATGTTGACGATTGGGACACGATGATTGATGGAAACGTAAAGGGTTTGTTATATGTTTCAAAAGCAGTTATTCCACAAATGGTTGAACGAAAAAAGGGCCATATTATTAACATTAGCTCCATTGCCGGAAAGCAAACGTATGTAAATGGTGCAGTTTATTGTGCTTCAAAAAAAGCTGTAGAAGCAATAAGTGAAGGCATGCGATTGGATTTAACTGAACACGGAATCAAAATAACCAACATTGCACCCGGTGCCGTTGAAACCGAATTTTCTGAAATTCGATTTAAAGGCGATAAAGAACGTGCAAAAAAAGTTTATGAGGGTTTTGCAGCATTACAAGCCCAAGATATTGCCGATTTTATATTTTATGCCCTAAATGTGCCAGATAGGGTTACGATTGCCGATGTTGTTATTTACCCGAAAGCGCAATCAGCACCAACAACTATCTACCGAAAACAAAGCGCTTAGGTCGAATATTTAACGTCATCTAATAAACGTTATTTTATTTTGTAATTTCGTTGCCTAGAAATAAAGGTTTTAAAAATGCTCTTGCAGGCTCTGTGAAGTAGGACAAATCAAATTAAAATGGCCAAAACAAAAACAACGTACTTTTGTCAAAATTGTGGCGCCCAATCGGGCAAATGGATTGGTAAATGCCCATCCTGCAACGAGTGGAATACCTATGTAGAAGAAGTTGTTTCTAAAGGCGATGATGCTAAAATCCCGGGTATAAGCACCACAGCACAGCGTGCTGCAAAACCACAATTGGTAAACGAAATAAGCTTATCCGAACAACATCGCATAAAAATTTATGATCAAGAACTTTCTAGAGTGCTTGGCGGTGGCCTTGTTCCGGGCTCTTTAATATTATTTGGTGGCGAACCTGGCATAGGTAAGTCAACGCTGATGCTACAGGTTGCATTAAATATGAAAAACCTGAAAGTTCTTTATATTTCGGGCGAAGAGAGTGAACAGCAAATACGTATGCGTGCTGAGCGCATTGGCATAAATAACCCAAAATGTTATATCCTTACCGAAACATCCACACAAAATATCTTCAAGCAAATAGAAATGCTTGAACCTAATTTATTGATAATTGATTCTATTCAAACCCTGCATTCGGCTCATATTGAATCATCGCCAGGCAGTGTGTCGCAAATTCGCGAATGTACCTTAGAAATGATGAGGTATGCAAAAGAAAGTGGCACCGCTGTTTTTTTAATTGGTCATATTACTAAAGATGGCAGTCTTGCCGGTCCCAAGGTGCTTGAGCACATGGTTGATACTGTGCTTCAGTTTGAGGGCGATAGAAACCACGTTTATCGCTTGTTACGCACAACAAAAAACCGTTTTGGGTCTACCAATGAATTGGGTATTTACGAAATGCAGGGTAGTGGATTGCGCGAGGTAACAAATCCTTCGGAAATATTGATTAGCGCGCGCGAAGAGTTGGTGAGTGGTGTTGCTATTGCCGCAACTATGGAGGGCTTAAGACCAATGTTAATTGAAACACAAGCTTTGGTAAGTAGCGCGGCTTACGGTACACCTCAGCGCTCATCTACAGGTTTTGACTTGCGTAGATTAGCCATGTTGCTTGCTGTATTGGAAAAACGTTGTGGATTTAGATTGGGCGTAAAAGATGTTTTTTTAAATATTGCTGGGGGTATTAAGGTTGAAGACCCTGCAATAGATTTGGCATTGGTATGTGCTGTGTTATCAAGCAACGAAGATATGCCCATTTCGCCCAAAGTGTGTTTTGCTGGCGAAGTTGGTTTGAGTGGCGAAATTCGTCCCGTAAACCGAGTTGATCAGCGTATTGCCGAAGCACAAAAATTGGGCTTCGAACACATCTTTATTTCTAAATACAACAAAAAAGGTTTAGATATTAATAGTTACAGCATTAAAATAACCCTTGTTGGCAAAATTGAAGAGGTGTTTAATCTTTTGTTTGGCTAAGCGAAAACGCTATTTTTTTAAAATTTTTCCACAAAAAAGTTTTTTTAGTCGACAAAAAGGGGCTATTTACCGCAACCAAGGTGCTTTAAGTCGTCTATTGCTCTTTGCTCTAGGTAATGGCGAAGTTATAAATTGTCCTAGGAACTCTTTTTTTTATATTTTTGGCCGATTTTTGTCTAATATGAGCCGATTATTCCTCCTTTTTTCTGTCGCCATTTTAATAATAAGCGGCCTTAATGCACAAAATGCGCAGTCGCTTTTTGTAGAAACATCTTACTCAATAAAAGCAAAACAACACGAAGACATTTTAATAAATAAGGCAAAAAGAGCTATTGCATATCAAAATGATGACGAAACAATAAGTAAATATACCGAACAGCTTAAAGTTGATTCAACAAGTTTTGTGGCCAATTACGGTATAGGCGTGTTTTTTTATTCTAATTTTCAGCAGTCAAAATCAACTTTTTTTATTGAGAGAGCCTTACGTCATTCAAAAGATACGGTAATTGAAGCTCACTTTTTGCTTGCAAACCTATATCATTTATCCAGCAAATATGAAAAAGCCGAGCAATACTACAAACAGTATTTGTCATTAATTGAGAACCGCCCTTCATTTTTATCTAAAGAGGACTTTGTTTTTGCAAAAATGGATGTTTTACATCGTATAAAAATGTGCGACAATGGTAAGCGCGTTTCTGCAACAAAAAGCCCACTTCTTAACAGTAAGAACGATCAAAGAATTTCTGTTTCCTATATAGGCGATAAAATAAATAGCCAATACGATGATTTTGGTGCGTTTTTCTCTTCTAACGATTCTTTATTGTATTATACATCAAAGCGTTCGGCACAAGGAGATATTTATGTGTCTCGAATAGAGAACGGCAAATTATGTCCGGGATACAATATTGGCAGCCCTATTAACACAAACAGCTATGACGCAGTTATCAATGTTTCGCCTGACGGGAGCCGTATTTACATATACAGAAGTGGCATAAATGATGGAACGGTTTATTTTAGCGACTATTTGGGCGACCACTGGTCTATTCCCTCTCCACTACTTAATATTGAAGAGCTTAGCACGACTTTTAAAAACACTCGAATTTATAGTTTTGTGATAAATCAAAGCAAGAGCGAACTATTTATAGTTAGCGACCGCAATGGTGGATTAGGTGGGAAGGATATTTATGTTTCTAAAAAAACGATTGATAGTACGTGGGGGCGACTTGAAAACATTGGAGCTCATATCAATTCCCTTTATGATGAGGTTTCGCTAAGTTTAAGTGAAGATGGAAATACAATGTATTTTTCGTCTAATGGCGAGAAAAGTATTGGAGGCTTTGATGTTTTTGTTACATATAAAAATAATGGAAAGTGGTCTGAGCCAATTAGTCTTGGATCCCCAATAAATACTCCTGGAGACGACCTTTTCTTTTCCTTTTTAAGCAAAAGCAATAGAGCAAGCTATTCATCAACAGTATTTTCGGGGAGGCAAACACACGATCTAAACATGTTAATGGTTGACTTTTGTGATGATATTAAAGAAAACTCAATTAAAGGTTTTGTGAGAGGCTTTTCTTCAGGTGAGATAAATGTAGTTAATTCGTTCACAAAAAAGGCCGTAACAAGTGCCAAAATAAGCGAAGGAAAATACACATTAAACCTCCCTGTAGGTATGAGTTATATTTATGAAATTATTACAAAGGGCATTGCCCCCGTGTATACGGAGGTTCTTGTGCCGTTTGCAGATGAGTGTAAGCGTTACGATATTTATCAGGAAATGACGTTGCCAAAATTGGGTGATACTTTAAAAATACGAAGTACTTTTTTAAACGTTGCATTTGAGTCAAGTAATCCATATATAAGCACATATGCGACTTTGCTTGATAAAGAGGATAAAAGTAAGTTGAAGTTTTATAAAGAAGTTGCGCTACCAACGTATGCAGCGTCTAAAATAACTACATCAGTATATGATAGCGCCTCTGGCAAATTAATATCTACGGTGCAAATAGATGGAGGTCTTTTGAATACAGATAATGCTGGCTTTAAAGATGCTTATACCAAACAGTTGCCAGAGTCGTCACAATCGGCTGCAACCAAAACCGTAACCACGTTTTCTTTTTCAAACACATTGTTTGATTTTAACCAAAGTACAGTAAAGTCGGAATACAAAGTAGAATTAGATAAAGCAGTAAAATTTTTATTAGAAGTAAAACCAGAAGCAACAATTGAAATCAACGGTTATAGTGATTCTAAGGGCGATGCAAACTATAACATGGCCCTATCCGAAAAAAGAGCAAAAGCGGTTGCACGCTATTTAGTGTCAAAAAAGATTTCGAAAAGTCGAATAAAAACGATTGGCAAGGGTACTGCCCAGCCGATTGCTCCCAATACAAATGCGGATGGAACAGATAATAAAGAGGGAAGGGCACAAAACCGCAGAACAGAAATAGTAATTAAGTAAAAAGAAACAAATGACAAGAATCATTATTTTTTTCAGTCTTTTCGTGTTGACAACAACAGGTGTTTCTGCGCAAAAAATTATTCGTTCGTCAATGAGTAGTTTTGGAAATTTCGTTTCCGAAAGTGGAGCAACTTATCGTCAAACAATTGGCCAACCATCGAGCACTACCGTTTTTTCAAACGGTGGAAGCACCATTAGGCAAGGCTTTCAACAGCCAATTTCGCGCAGCAAATCGGGTTTTATGAAAGAAAAGAAATGTTCACTTCATCTAACACCAAATCCAACAACAGATGTTGTGCGAATTACTTTTTCTGAACAAATTGGCGAAAATACAATTTCGGTATTTGATATGATGGGTAAACTTCAATTTCAAATTACCGTTGCGACACCATATTATGAACTAGATGTTACCAATCTGCTTGATGGGGTTTACAATGTAAACATAATAAGTAAATCGGGTTATTACTGTAGCCAAAAGTTAGTTGTTATTAAATAATAAATTATATATCATGAAAAAAACGATATTATTTTGTGTTGCCATTTGTGTTACATATTCTGTTTTTTCACAGAGTAATGTATCGGTGTTTTTTGGACAAACTCAATCAAAATTTAATTATAAAAACTCTGAAGGTGTTTCAGATCTTAAGTTTCGTACTCAATTCAGGTCAAGCTATGGCTTAAGCTATGTTAGCGTTTTTAATTCAGGTGTTTTTATTAGACCAGGAATTGGTTTTAATCATTTGGGTGCTGTGTCTGATTTATATTCCGAAAAGTTAGATTGGTCATTACGCTATGTAGATTTTAACCTTGGTGTGGGCTATATAAAACGCTTTGGCGTGATTGCTCCATTTGTTGGCGCATCACCATACGTTTCTTATTTGTATAGTGCAACTCAAACGGTTGGTGCTGATGAATACGACTTGATTTCGTCAAAGTTGATACGTGAAAACGATTACGGATTTAATGTATTTGGCGGTGTTAAATACCTGTTTACTGAGGCTGTTTCGGTTTATGTTGAGGTAAAAACCACAACAGGACTAATGCAATTAGAAACAAATATTGAAGAAGGCGATAAACAGGAACTATATAATCGCGCTGTTTCTTTTCAGTTTGGCATTTCATTTAATATGGTTAATAAAAAAAGATCTCGATTTAAAAGCAATTTTTAACAGTATTTGTTAGGCTCATATAATTACAAAAAAACAACACTCATGAAAAAAGTTTTACTTACCCTTTTGGTTTTATTTTTTATTTCTTTTTCTCAACAATTATTTGCTCAGGTTGTTGATGGAATTACCTATCAAGCAGTGGCAATTGACGACAGAGAAACGCCTGGTATGGATCAGGAGGGCATCTTAAAAAATGAAAAAATAGATCTTCGTTTTACAATTATTAAAGACTCACCAAATGGAGTAGCGGTTTATCAAGAAACACACTCAACAACAACAGACAACTTTGGTTTGTTTTCCGTTGTTATTGGCAAAGGAGACGTTACTTCAAATAGCGCTAATACAAGCTTATTAAATGTATCCTGGGGAGACGGGAAACATTTTCTAAAAATAGAAATGGACTTTAAAAAAGAGGGTCGTTTTAAATTAATGGGAATAGAACAAATGCAGGCGGTGCCTTATGCTTTGTATGCTTTAAATGCGGGTGTTCCTGGTGTGAATGGTACCACAGGTCAAACTGGTAGAACTGGCTCAACAGGAAGAACGGGAAACACAGGATTTACTGGTGCAACGGGTTTTGTTGGTGTGACTGGTAGTACTGGTTCCACGTCAAATACGGGCTCAACAGGATCAACTGGTGGCACAGGTGTGATTGGTGTAACTGGTAGCACGGGTTCAACATCAACAACCGGTTCAACTGGTAGTACAGGCTCAACAGGAAAAACGGGTAACACAGGATTTACCGGTGCAACAGGTGTGGTTGGGGTAACTGGTAGTACTGGTTCAACATCAACAACCGGTTCAACTGGTGATACCGGTTCAACAGGTGTTACAGGAAGCACAGGTAGCACAGGAGACATGGGTTTTACTGGTGCAACAGGTTCAACGGGAAGCACTGGTAGCACAGGTTCAACTTCTAATACTGGTTCAACAGGTAGCACAGGCTCTACAGGTAAAACAGGAAATACCGGTTTTACGGGAGCAATTGGTTCAACGGGAAGCACTGGTAGTACAGGTTCAACTTCCAATACTGGCTCAACCGGAAACACGGGTAGAACAGGAAATACAGGGTTTACTGGTGCAACAGGTTTAATGGGAAGTACAGGTAGTACGGGTTCAACTTCCAATACTGGCTCAACAGGAAGCACGGGTAGAACAGGAAATACAGGATTTACAGGCGCAACAGGCAGTGTTGGTGTAACTGGTAATACCGGTTCAACTTCAAATACTGGTTCAACCGGTAGCACTGGTTCAACCGGCAAAACAGGAAACACGGGGTTTACTGGTGCAACAGGTATAATTGGTGTAACTGGTTCTACGGGAGGGACAGGCGTTATTGGTGGTACGGGTGCCACAGGCTCAACAGGAAATACCGGTTATACGGGTGCTGTTGGTGTAACTGGTTCTACAGGAAATACCGGTATGATTGGCGGAACAGGTTGTACTGGCTCAACAGGAAATACTGGGTATACAGGTGCTGTTGGTGTAACTGGTTCTACTGGAGAGACCGGTTTGATTGGTGCAACAGGGTTCACTGGCTCAACAGGAAATACTGGATATACGGGTGCTGTTGGTGTAACGGGTGCAACAGGAGATACAGGTATGATTGGCGCTACTGGTGCTACAGGAACAGACAGCCAAACACTTTCACTTTCAAACGATACACTTTACATTTCTGGAGGCAACGATGTGTATTTAGGTGATTTACGAGATACGGTAAGTTTAGATAGTGCATATAATAATGGACGAGAAATTGTTGCCGACAGCGGTGCTGTAAAGATTTCTGGTACAGATGGCTTGCTTGTAACAGGAACGCATGGTAGTGGAGATACCGTGGAGCTATCAGGATCTGGCACGAGAATGTTTTTTAATCCGAAAAAATCAGCATTCCGTGTGGGATTTGTGAGTGGTTCAGAGTGGAACAATAACAATGTTGGCAATTTTTCTGTAGCAATGGGTAATACTTCTTCGGCTTCGGGAGACTTGTCAATTTCACTTGGAACAAATACCACAGCATCTGCAACAGGATCTACAGCATTAGGTTATTATGGAGAGGCCTCTGGTGATTATTCTACAAAATTGGGTTATTTTGGCACCGCCTCTGGTCAAAATTCAATTGTAATGGGGGCTTATGGTAC
>JBASCV010000128.1:0-6969 GCA_049651825.1 Bacteroidia bacterium | reverse complement strand
GTTGTATGTATCGTTTTAGCATGGCAGTATCAATTAAAAGTTATCGAATTTTGATTAATAGTTATTGGTTAACTATTGATGGTTCTGTAACTCCTGCACCTGCTGTATTAGCGTATTAACCTGATTTTGTAAAGTATTAATTGTTGTTGTTTGTGCATCTAATCGTTGCTGCTGTTCCTGAATACCTTCCATAAGAATAGCGATAAAGGCATTATAATTCAGTGTTTTATAAGTTACTGCAGGTGTTATCATCACACCGGCTGTATCATAAACAGCTCCTTTCGTGGTTGTACCTACAAGTTCAGGCAAAATTGGCAAAACCTCTTGCGCTACCAATCCATATTGCTTTTCTGGCGGAAAGTTTAACCCATAATCATTTGCAACATCAAAATTAAATGTACGGGGTTGTAACTGGTTTATAATAGCCATTGCATCAGAAATATTAGCAATGTTTGTCTTAAACTGTTGGTCGGAACTGGACCATGCACCTGAGGTACATGTTGTAACACCGTTAACATTAAAACTACCATTAACGCTTAGTTTATGCGTAGGCGCTGAAATACCAATACCCACATTGGCTCCGGCCCCAAGTACTAGGCAGTTACTTGCGCTTACCTGAGCTCCAGCCCCAATAGCCGTGGCATTGGTTAATGAACTACTTCCGGCAGGCGTTGCAAAATAACCAACAAAGGTATTGTTGTTCCCTGTTATTGTATAACCCGCACCATAACCAATAGCAGTATTATTATTCCCTACTGAATTATCGTGTAATGCGTAATAACCTACACCTGTATTACTATTTCCAGAAGTGTTACCAGAAAGAGCTTCATTTCCAGTAGCAGTATTTTGTGTACCATTGGTATTAGAGGTCAGGGTATACATACCCACTGCTGTATTTTCTCCGCCATCCGTATTGCTAGCCATTGAGAAAAAGCCTAAAGCTGTATTACGTACACCTGTTGTATTTGCAGTAAGGGCATAATTCCCATTAGCAACGTTTGCACCTCCAGTTGTATTAGAACTAAAGGCGTAACTACCTATTGCAGTATTGTCCGTTCCTGTTCCTGTTAAGTTACCTGTTTGATAACCCCAATAGGCATTTGAAAGGTTTTGGTCAATGCGACCAGCACGCTGGTTGTTAACTCTTATATTTAATGGTACATTATCTATTGTTCCAATAAAGTGCGTTCCATCTACTGTTCCTGTACTTCCTGAGACCCCCCACGCATTTTTAGCACCATCCGTTCCAGTAGCTCCTGTTGTTCCCTTATTTCCTGTTGGGCCGGTTACTCCAGTTGCTCCATCACTTCCTACTGCTCCAGTTTCTCCTGTAGCTCCATTCTGACCATCTGCACCAGTCGCACCAGTCGCACCATTTATTCCATTTGTACCATTAGTTCCTTGTACACCAGTAGGGCCTACTGCGCCAGCATCGCCTTTTGCACCCGTTGAGCCAGTCGCTCCATTTAATCCATTGGGACCAGTTGCGCCATTGATTCCGTTTGTACCATTAGTCCCATTTGCTCCAGTAGCTCCTGTATTTCCAGTCGTTCCGACAGTACCACTAAAACGAGTCCATTGCGTTCCGTTCCAATACCAGAAACCAATTCCTCCGCCTGTCATAGACGCACTAGTGTTATATACCAAAAGTGAAGTGGCTGGATTAGGAATTGTTGTATTATCATTAACACCAGTCAAGCTTACTCTTGGCAACAACAAGCCTTTATTTGTGCTTACAACATCCAACATTGCCGAAGGATCTGGTAATGCACCTGTGCTGTTAACACTAATGTTTTGTGCAACAGCTTTAAGCTGCACAAGGATAATAGCGGAAGCTAGTATTAATAAGTAGCGGTTTGATACATATAAAGTAGAACCAGCGGTGGGGTGTAGTTGTTTGCTCATGTAAAACAATATTAAAAGTGGATAAAAAGAAATCCAGATAACAATGGCGGTAATTGTTTATCCAACTTTAAAAATGTGCAACTAACAAAACAAAACTACCTATGAGGCTAAAGTAGTAAAATATCTTTAGAATGCAAAACTAAAGTTCAAGTACAACTTATAAAGCTGATATATATAGAAACAAAACCAGTATATCTATGAAGCGTCTAATGTATTTTCGTCCGTTCTTCGAGAATGAACAACCGCAAGTCGAAATCAAACCAGCTCAAAATGCAGCACCGCTCTGTCGCGATATATCAAGCAATACAGTGGGATTTGAGTACTATGGTGAGGAATCTCTAGATCCATATACTTTAGAAATTAATCCAAGCAAGGGAATATATCAGTTAATAACGCCAAGTGGTTTTACGATGTTAGGCAATACATCCGAGAATCCACCGAACAAATTATTAAAATATGAAAATGGCAAACTCTACGATTGGATATGCAGTATGCTTCATGACACGGACTTCTTTTATTCAAATCTAATAAGATAGTTACGACCGTGGTATTTTTCTGCTGCTAATTAAACGACAAATACAACCGTTGCAATCAGGAAAAATAGTTTTCAAACAGTCCCACTTATAGTATAAGTGAGACTAGGCTTGGTTATCAGGTGTTTAATCCAGAGCCTTAATCAAACTGTCCCATTTAGTTCTAATGCACTATGTAAAGCGGCCTTCCACTCGTTTTTTATTTCTATACTCATCCATAAAAAACGATGAGAACAAAACAAACTGCAACGTCCGGCATGGAGTGGAATACAATGCTCGGATTAACACAACGTCTAAAACAAGATAAACTATACCGCGATTATTTATTAATTAGTATGGGCTGTTACTTCGGCCTACGAATCGGAGACTTACTCTCCCTGCGGTGGCGGGATGTAATTGACAAGAACGATTTGTTAATCAATGAACAGAAAACTAAAAAGGTGCGAAAAATTACCATCAATCCTAAGGTACAAGAGGCCGCAAATAGTTACGCATCACAACTAAAGAGTATCAATAAATTTTCACCGGCAGATTATATTTTTTCAAATCGTTGGAACGGCCCTATCACAGTAAGTTATATTAATAAACGTCTTAAGGTTCTTTTCAAGAAATATAATGTAAGTGTGCAGAACCCGAGTTCTCATACGTTACGCAAGACATTTGGTAAACGAATTTATGAGGCCGATTCAAAAAGTGAACGGGCGCTTGTTTACCTCAGTGAAATATTTTCGCACTCGTCTATCGCGATCACAAGGCGTTACATTGGTATCACACAAGAACAAATAGCCGATATGTACCTAAATCTATAATGATTAATACCCCTCATTTTTCTTGTGATATATAATGTAAACAAAAACAAAATCCCTATGGACGCACATTTACCACTCGATGCTAAAAGGATCGCCAAGCAAATAGAAGCTGGCAGACCAGCGCTGTATACTGAAAAATTCAATGACTGTGAGCTTAAAATCCACTCGGTAATCGATGAAACTTATTCCTTAATGCTGCCTGACGGAACCGGTATTTTTGGTGTACACTCACCATTCAATAGTAGATCTTTCGGCAGTTACATGAAGCGATTTGAAGGGAATTTAATCAGTGAATTAAATGATGCCTTTGCAAAATATTTTAGTATTGAATCGACACCACCATTAATCTTTGCGGTTAGCAATATCAATACAGGTGCATTTCACCTAACACCAGGGGATAATCCGGGGTTTTGGAAATTATATTATCCGAATGGTAATCATATCATTGGCTACGGAAACGTTTATGATTCGGCAGCCTTCAATAAAGATGTTGTAAAAGAATTTGAACAGAACATTGCAAGACACGCTGTTGAATGGTGTAGGAAAGAGTTCGCAAAACTTTATAACGACCAACACGAAGCGTTTAGTAATCTTGAAAATCAAAAACGGGAATTATAAGTTCCCATTTTTGATTATTGATACCTACCAAGTACCTCGTTAAACTCGATCGCTAAGGAACCTATATTCTGGTGCAATGTATGTAACTCCAATGAGTTTATATAGGTCTTTTTCTTCACGAACTTCACATCGTTTTCCATCTTTCGTTAAATACCCGTGCACACTTTTATAACCTTTTTTAGTCCAAGCTCTAGCAAGTATTCGATGACTGTACGTTGCGTCTCCTGTGCGGATTGCATATATCAGACCCCAATTAAGTTCTTCCGCAAAAAACAAATCGAGCTTTATGCCATCAGGTAAAATACGCTGTGTGTATTTACATGGTAATTCGCCTTTAACAACTTCCCATTGATTAACTACAGTCGTAATACCATGTTCCAATAGACCAATATCGTATGGCTTTGGTATCGCTACTATTTCGATGTCATTGACCTCTGAGTTTTTTCTGCGAATGCTGCCAGCAATTTCACAACGATAACAATGCGGTCTTAATTGTTCAAGGGTGGCATTAGCAATTTTCAATGCTTTGGTGTATTCCATGGCTTTTTTTTTAATTATTCTATGATATAGATTAAACAATGTTTCTTGTGTGGTGGAAATAAAAAAGGCGCACAGATTTTCTGTACGCCTCAACCATGACAAACTATTGACTATTCAAATTTCTCAACCTTCGTTATCTTATAACCTATTTTTTGGGCAGCATCACAGAATACCTCGAAGCGATCGACAGTCCATTGATTTGTTGTACATATTTTTTTCTTGTCGTGAGTGACTATAATTTGGTGATCCTTCGTTAGATAACGTAACGGATTTTCGACCGCCTTTTTATACATCTCTGTTACACCCCACTTTCCAACCATCTCGTCAGCGAATGCTTCCTTAATATCAGCAAGTGTAGCAGAGTGGTCGGCAACATAAGCTTTCACAATAGCTAACACCGTCTGTCCTTTTCCTTTGGGTTCGTCCCCTTTACGAAAACGAAACACGGATGTATCACGAGTTGGTTTGTTTTCGTATCTGCTTACTTTTACCAATGAAGCGGGCTTTTGGCCAAGCTCCTTGCTGGGCTCCTGTGTCTTAGTCGCATCAACCTCGTTAATTAAAAGGTGCATTTTGCTGGAATCAGCAACTTTATAAAGCTTGATATTATCCTTGGTCTCAATTTCGACAGCGCCTTCCTGATTTAAAAATTTTAGTATGCCATAGATTTGGACGAATGGAATTTTGGTTTCATAATTTAATTCCTGGGCAGTCACTTGATCATGCTTTTTTAATTGAGCTGCTATGAGTAGCCGTGCTTCTTGTAGTTTCATGTTTTTAGTTTTAAATATTTCCAACGAGTATAGGTGTTACCATGGAAACGACTGCGATACATTATGCTAATATTTATAATGAGAAACGCCATAACGAACACAGGCCTTGAAAATCAAGGCCTGTGACAAAAAAAAGTTACTAACGAAGGTATGCTGATAAAACTTTAGTGTGACACTTTCCATCACAATATCTATTTTTCTATAATGATTTTTTTACTGATGAAGTTTTTCCCTTCCTCAATGATTTCCATAAAATAAATGCCTGCTTTCAGTTCATTAGTTTCAATAATTAATTGATTTCCGGTAACGTTTATTGATTTAATCTCCTTCCCTAAAACATCGATGATATTTATTTTCGTCCTGCTTTGTTTATTTGGGAACACAACAGTTAAATAATCCTTAGTGGGGTTCGGATACATACTAATCCTAGTTTCTAAATCGTTCGAAACAATTCCTGTTGAACTACCTACACTGTAACTGTATACTATACCATCATTATTTAAGCCACCCGAGTTAGTCATTCCATAAAACGAGGTACTATCAAAAACCACAGAACCGCTAACAGCATTACTCCCATTGGTCGTCCCATCCAAATCTACTAATTTCGAATAATTGGTTCCATCTGGTTCGATTTTAAATATGACACCCTTGTTGTTCAATCCGCCAATAATTGTTGTACCATATAGAAATGAGCCGTTGAAAGTAAGTGTACTGGTGGGATTATTTCCGTCTGAAACACCTGAAAAATCATACAGTTTAGAATACCCTGTACCATCTGGTTTTATTTTAAAAATAGTTCCCATATTATTCACTCCCCCGGCACCTGTCATACCAAATAGAAAAGTTCCGTCAAATATTAAAGAGTTGTAAAAAGGGTTCTTGCCGTTTGTCCCGGAGAAGTCAAGTAACTTTGAATATGAAGTCCCGTCTGGTTTAAGTTTAAATGCAGCTCCCGAATTATTCGAACCTCCTTGCCCCATCATTCCGTAGAGGAAGGTTCCATCAAAGAAAAGGTCGCCTTGAGGATAACAACCATTAATACTATCGCAATCATGAATGATTGAGTAATTTGTTCCGTCCGGTTTAATTTTAAAAATTGCACCTTTGTTAGAAGCACCTCCCATAGATGTCATTCCATATAAATAAGTGCTATCCGAAATTAAACTTCCATAGGAAGCACCTCCGTTTGTACCGTCAAAATCAAATAATTTGAGAAAACCAGTTCCATCTGGTTTTATTTTAAAAATAGTACCATTGCCACTTGTGCCTCCCTTTAGGGTTGTTCCATATAAAAAGGTGCCGTCTGAGAATAGAGCTCCTTGAGGATTGGCGCCTGTTGTCGGTCCGTCAAAATCAAATAGCTTAACAAAACCCGTTCCGTCTGGTTTAATTTTAAATATTGTTCCACACCCGCCTAAAACATCCCAACAGGAAGGCCAAGTGTTATTTGCTCCGCCCCCTCCCGTCATTCCATATAAATAAGTGCCGTCTGTAATAAGATTACAAGCAGGAAATTGACCATTTGCACCTGTGAAGTCAAAAATTTTATTGTATTGTGCTTTTGAAACTACTGTTATCATACACAGTAAAATTATTAGTCGAATTTTTTTCATATTGTTTTAGTTTTAGAGTTTGATGGTACTATTTTTTGTTTCGCTGTAGTTATTTGTTCTGTATCGACAATTTCTGTTACACCTGTAACGCCACCGATAACAAAGCCTCTAGCAGTGGTTGCGGCTCGTTTTATTTTTTTTATAAAAACTGGAAAGTCAAGTCTTATTTCTTCTATCT
>JBASCV010000127.1:0-2678 GCA_049651825.1 Bacteroidia bacterium | reverse complement strand
GTATAATTTTTTTCAGCAAAACAATATATTACAAACCAATATATATCTTCAGAGGAAGATATACCAAATAAATATCCTTTACTACCTATCTCGCTTATTCTGTTATTAAAGTTCATTATTGCTAATTAGTTTTATTTTGGTGAAAATAATTTATATGCACTTCCCCCGTAGGCGCTAAGCTGTGCTTAGTGCCATTTCAACTGGTAAGCTCTGCTTACCAACACCCAGCTCTTCACACTCAGTATTAAATCCGTTCGTCTAATTTTATAGGACTCTGTTCATTCGCACTGCTCAATCTCCATTCATCTGGTTGATTCACAAAGCCTGCTTCAACAGGATTGTAGTGAATATAATCAACTTTTTGTTGAATCAATTTATTGCTATACAGGAAAAAAGGATGATTATCATGTTTCCAAAATTGCATTTTTTGTTTTTGTGGGCTTATCTTGCCATTGTATTCAAACCTATTCAACATCCATTCTTTTCTGCTTTCCTGGATGTTTTCTTCAATTGCTTTGATAAGTTGTTTTGCTGTATAGGATTTCAAATCTCTTAAAATTCCTGACAATTCATTGTTTTCAGAATACGTTATAAAATGTACATGACTTGGCATAATACAATAGCAATAAATTTTCAGATTTTTATTTTTCTGACAGTATGTAATACTATCAACTAATATTTCCTGATATTATCTTCTTGTAAAAACATCTATCCAATCAACAACACTGAAGCTGACAAAGTACAAACCGTCACTATCTGTTTTGTATTTTTCTGACATATGGTAAAAGTAGCTATTTTGTAATAAAAATGAAACTCTTTCAGTTTGTCAATAAACGTTTTTGTACTGTGTGTTGGTAAGCTGAGCTTACCTGTTATTTTTGTCACTAAGCACTTACGCACACGGACTGCCCGACAGCTTAGCGCCTACGGGGGGCTTTTGTTTTTATTAAATATTTAACTTGGTCTAAATCAATAATTTATAATTTCAAATTTGTAAAAGTGACAATTGAAACACTACCACCACTACCCATAATACTTAAAAATATTTCTTCTAAAAAGCAGCAGAATGGGTATCAAAATAAATAAAATTAAAATGCCTGTTATAGCTCCCTTTATAGGTTTTCGGTCTTCTATAAAGAAATTTTTAGGGTTATTTTTTTCATAAATTATTTTCACTTTACTACCAACTATAAAATCATTTGCATTGACACTTCGTCTATATCTTGACAATAGAAAAGTGGAATCATCTTCCAAAAAATATTTTAATTCAACTTTATAGGTTGGGTACTTCCCGTAATTGTCTTTATATATTGCATTTACAGTCGCATCGGTAAAGGCTGGGTTATTTTGGATAGAAACATAATCTGCAATATCATTTTTGACTATAAATGTTAGTATTAAAATACCACAAAAAAATAGCATTATAAATCCCCAAAAAATAATTTTTATGTTGTTAGAATTCATTTATTTATGATTTATTGTGCGTTTGTACTTCCTGATAGTGATTCAATTGGAGTTGAAGTTGTTTGATTAAAATTTGCTGCATTCTTAGGGTTAAGTAAAAATGGTGATAAACCCTTAATTAGCGGCACCCCAGCTCCAAGGCCCAATTTAATATTGCCTCCATTATCAACCCCAAATTTTCCGACACCAATATTTCCCCCGTAGGCGCTAAGCTGTGCTTAGTGCCATTTTAACTGGTAAGCTCTGCTTACCAACGCCTAGCTCTTCACACTCGCACCAGCGGTTCAGACGAACTCTAAAATTTCAAGCGTCCCCACAACAATTTAACAGGATAACAATCTAACAATCAACCTCTTAATTCGATAAGGTTAATCTTAAACTAAGCCCAGCATTGGTATTTGATGTAGGGAATGAGTTAGAAACCACAGGTTTGTTGATGATTCTATCGTAAAACAAGCGAACATTGATGCGCTCGCTAATTACGTAATCGGCAGATAGTTTGATGGATATAATATTTGTACCGCCAGTAGCTTGGCTCACCTCTTCAACAATACGTCTAATAATTGTTACGTTTTTACGGAACGATAAATCAGCTTTTAAATTCAAATCGCTTTTGATAGGCTTGCCTTTTATCATAAACTTTTTACCCAAGCTTACATCTTTTATCCTGTAGCCCGAGCCTATAACCAACTCACTGCCAGCAACTTCGGTAATTGTTTTACTTGTAAGTCCTAATGAAAGGTTTCTATCTTTTTTATACTCACAATTGATTAAAATACTGTTGTGAAGCGTCATATCAACCTTTACCAAGGGGCTCCATTGCTCAGAAATGGTTACCGTATTAATTAAATTTTTAGCCAAGAAATTAGGATTGCTGGATACACTTGAAACGGCTTCTTTTACATCCGAAAAACTATCGTTATCTAAATCGCCATATAGTAAATTAGAGGTATAGCTTCCTACATTGTAGGTAGAACGGTATGCATGGCTCAAGGTAATGGATTTAAAGTATTTTTTTACTTTTTCCATTTTTGATAAACCATCGTATGTAAGTCGCCAATTTGGTTTAGGTATTGATGGGAAAGCTGTTAAGCCAACGGTTAACGGATTATTGCCCGAATAAGCCGCTATAAATGCAGGAATAAGCACATCTTGCGATGTTTCGTTATATCCTTCGGAATAACCATTAATAGAACTTAAAGAAGAGTCGTGTT
>JBASCV010000126.1:0-9315 GCA_049651825.1 Bacteroidia bacterium | reverse complement strand
TTTAAAACATAAGGTGCTTGCAAACTTTCTAAAAAAATTAATCCTTCATTTAGTGTATCTTTTGTAAATGTTTCGTAACGAGCGGTAGGTATATGATGGCGTATCATAAAACGTTTCGAAAAATCTTTGCTGCCTTCCAATTGTGCACCATCTTTTTGAGGGCCTATTACTGGTATGTGTTTTAATTGTTCGTCAGTTAGAAAAAAGTCATGAATGCCTTTTACTAAAGGATCTTCAGGGCCAACCACTATCATATTGATGTTTTCTTGCAACACAAATTTTTTTATGCCATCAAAATCGGTTGCTGCAATTGCTACATTGGTGCCACAGGTGGATGTGCCTGCATTGCCAGGTGCTATAAACAGTTTGTTTAGCTTTTTACTTTGTGATAATTTCCATGCAAATGCATGCTCTCGTCCACCAGAACCTAAAATAAGAATATTCATAATTTGTTTTTTTATTTAATAACGGAAGCTTTAATTCTTACCGCAACTATTTAATTTAATTAACAATAATACGCTAATGCGCTTCTAGCCAATTTCGTCCTATACCCATACCCACTTCAATTGGAACAGGGAAATTAGGAATGGCATTTTTCATTTTATCTTCAACAATAGCTTTTACAATATCCATTTCTTGATTAAATACATCAAAAATCAATTCATCATGTACTTGCAAAAGCATTTGCGATTTTAAGTGTTGATTTTTAAATGCATGTTGAATATTTATCATTGCTATTTTTATCATATCGGCTGCACTGCCTTGTATGGGTGCGTTTATAGCATTTCGTTCAGCAAAACCTCTTACTGTAAAATTACCTGAATTAATATCTCTTAAATACCTCCTACGTCCCATCAGGGTTTCTACATAACCTCGTTCACGAGCAAGCAAAATGCTCTCGTCCATGTAGGCCTTAATACGAGGGTATTTTAAAAAATAATTTTCGATGATTCCTGCAGCTTCTTTTCGCGGAATATTTAATCGTTCAGAAAGTCCGAAAGCCGATATACCATAGATGATACCAAAATTTACCATTTTTGCATTTCTGCGCATATCGGATGTTACTTCTTCTAACGATACGTTGTACACCTTTGCTGCTGTGGCTTTATGAATATCCTGCCCCGATAGAAAGGCCTCAATCATTCCTTCGTCTTTGCTCAAACCTGCAATAATGCGTAGCTCTATTTGTGAATAATCGGCCGAAAGTAATGTATATTCATCATTGCGAGCTACAAATGCCCTACGTATTTCACGCCCTTTTTCGGTACGAATTGGAATGTTTTGCAAATTAGGATTATCTGAACTGAGCCTTCCTGTAACTGCCACCACTTGATTGTAGGATGTGTGTATTCGACCAGTATTAGGGTTAACAAGTGTTGGTAAAGTATCTACGTACGTATTTTTTAATTTTACCAACTCTCTATAATCCAATATTTTACCAACTATATCGTGTTTGCCTAATAACTTTACAAGTACATCTTCTCCTGTTGCGTATTGCCCTGTTTTAGTTTTTTTAGGCTTTTCAACAATTTTCAATACTTCAAATAATATATCACCTACTTGCTTTGGAGAAGAAACATTAAAAGGTGTTCCGGCCAATTGTTGTATTTCGGCTTCAATGAGTTGAATATCTTTTTGTAAGCTAACCGATAAATCGGCCAATGCATGTTTATCAAGTGTAATGCCTTCGGCTTCCATGTCAGCTAATACAGGCACTAAGGGCATTTCAATGTTTTTAAACAAATCAAGGGCATGTGCTTGAGAAAGCATTGGCGAAAAAACATTTTTTAATTGTAACGTAATGTCGGCATCTTCAGCTGCATAATCTTTAATAATTTCAACCGATACATCACGCATGTTGAGCTGATCTTTACCTTTTTTACCTATCAATGTTTCAATAGATACTGGAGAGTAATCTAAATAGGTTTCCGCCAAAACATTCATATTATGGCGCATTTCAGGCTGTATTAAAAAATGTGCAACCATGGTATCAAACAAAATACCTTTCACGTCAACTGAATAGTGCTTTAAAACAGAAATATCATATTTTATATTTTGACCAATTTTTACAATCGCTTCATTTTCTAAAATAGGTTTAAACTCATTTACCAACTGCAATGCCTCATTGTAATTGGCAGGAACTGGAATATAATAAGCTTCGCCAACAGTAAAGGAAAACGACATACCTACCAATTCAGCCTGATGCGCATCAATGCCTGTTGTTTCGGTGTCAAAACATATTTCGGATTGACTAGTTAAAGTACTTATTAATTGCTCCCGCTTTTCTTTAGTGTCAATCAAATGGTAGGTATGTGCTACCGTATCAATTGTTTTTTTAGGAACATGGCTACCAGCAAATTCAGCATTTGCTTCATCATCATTTGTTTCATCAGGGTTTGCAACTTCAGATTCCGCCACATCAGTAATTGTGCTTTCATCTTCTTGTGCAAACAAATCACCCGTGCCTGTATTTTTCTTAGCAATTGCTTTTTTTGTTACAGTTGGTTTTGTTGTTGTTTTTTCTTCAACAGTATTTTCTGTAAAAGAAGTGCCTGCAACACCAATTTGTTCTGCCAAACGCCTGAATTCTAATTCATCAAAAAGTATTTTAAGAGCATCTTTATTAGGCTCTTCTATTTCCAATGATTTTTCATCAAACTCAATGGGCACATCGCAAATAATGGTTGCTAATTTTTTCGATAAAATAGCTTTATCGGTATTTTGTTCTACTTTTTCTTTTAATTTACCTTTTAATTTATCGGTATTTGAAATTAAATTTTCTATCGTATCAAAATCTTTCACTAGCTGAATGGCTGTTTTTTCACCCACTCCCGGAATACCAGGAATATTATCAACCTTATCGCCCATCAAGCCAAGTATATCAATCAGTTGCGCTACATTTTTTATATCCCATTTAGCACACACCTCTTTTATTCCCATTATTTCTATTCCATTTCCTAGTCGGGCTGGCTTATAAATAAATATATTTTCCGAAACAAGCTGTCCGTAATCCTTATCAGGTGTCATCATGTATACGGTGTAACCATGCTGTTCGGCTTTTTTTGCAAGCGTACCTATCACATCATCCGCTTCATAGCCATTTGAATACAATACGGGAATATTAAAGCCTTCTATCACTTTAATAATATAGGGTATAGCGGTAGATAAATCTTCAGGCATTGCTTCGCGTTGTGCTTTGTACTCAGCAAATTCAACATGTCTAACGGTAGGCTCAGCAGTATCAAAAACAACAGCAATGTGTGTTGGTTTTTCTTTTTTTAATACTTCAATAAGGGTATTGGCAAACCCCAATATTGCCGAAGTGTTTAAGCCTTTAGAGTTAACACGATGATTGTTGCTAAAAGCAAAATAAGCACGGTATATCAAGGCAAAAGCATCTAATAAAAATAATTTTTTCGGATTTTCAGCTGTCATGGTATCAATATTTTTAATAAATATAGCTTAAATTTTTTAATGTTGTTTCATCATAAAAGCGTATATATCCAAAAATTCGCAATGATGCTTTGTAGAAATTTTCATTACACATTAAATGTTTTCCTAAATTTGGCTATTAATCAGCTATTTTCACTTGAAAGCAATACAATTGTATCTTTTTTTAGTTATTACTGTTATCGCTATGAGCTGCAGTAAATGTTCGCAAGAAAACACTCCAGCTGTTGTATTGGTTGAAACGCCCGACCGTATTAATGAAGAAGCTGCTGACATTATAAAAAAACAACTTAAAAATAAAGATTCGTTAAAACTGCTCGTAATTTGTAATGATACTCTGTTGGCAACACCTTCTATTGTTGATTTTTATTATAAAAAGAACTATAGTCTTGCGTGGTCTGATAAAGGTAAACGAACCAACGCAGGCGATAGCCTTTTCGATTTAATAAAAAATGCGGCCGATTATGGCTTGTATGCAAACGATTATCATTTTCAAGAAATTGATAGTCTTTACAAAAATGAAAAAGACAGTGTTGCAAAAAAATACGATGCTGTAAAAATTGCTCAGGCCGATATTCTATTATCGGATGCCTTTTTTACATTTGCCGTACACGTAAGTAAAGGACGCTTAAACTTAGATAGTTTAACCAAAGAGTGGAAAGCGCATTTAATGACCGTAAACTTAACGGAGTTGTTATTGGATGCACATAAAAACAATACCATTAAAACAGTAATAGATACACTTCAGCCTAAAAACCAACAATACCACGCACTAAAAAATGCATTAAAGGAATTCAGAACCGAATTTAAAAACAATACTTGGGATAGCCTTGCTACACGCGAATCGGATTCGCTTACGTTTAAGTTGCGGTTAAAAAAATTGCTTACCGAAAGTCATTATTATATTGAAACACCTGAATTATCAGATTCATTGAAACTAGTTGCTGCAATCAAACGATTTCAGCATACGCACAATTTAGATGAAGATGGAAAAGTGGGGAAGCTTACATTTAAAGCCTTACAAAAAACAAAACAAGATTATATCAATCAGCTTGAGCTAAACATGGAGCGTTGGCGATTGGTTACCTACGCAAGCGATAAAAAATTTGTTTGGGTAAATATTCCTAAATACCAAATGCGAGTAATTGAAGAAGATACCATTGTGATTGAATCGCGTGTTATTGTTGGTAAACCTGCACACAAAACACCACTTTTAAAAAGCACCATTCGTTATTTTATTATATACCCCTATTGGAATGTGCCTTTCAACATTGCAGTAAAGGAAATTTTACCAATTTTAAAGCGTGATACGAGCTATTTGAGAAGAAAAAATTTTGATGTATTGAATGGTTATGGCGAAGTAATTACCTATCAACCCATCAATTGGAAACGATACTCCAAAACCTATTTCCCCTTCCGATTGCGTCAGCGCATGGGCGATGACAATTCATTGGGTATTTTAAAATTTAATTTTGAAAACAAATATGGTGTATACTTACATGATACTGATGGACGCAGGTTATTTAAACGCGAAATGCGAGCCTTGAGTCATGGTTGTATTCGACTTGAAAAATTTATTGATTTTGCTCGCTTTTTAGTGCGTGACGATAGTGTTAAATATCCTTTCGATTCACTAAAAATGGATTTATTAAAAGACCAGCAAAAATACGTGTACTTGCGCCATCCGGTGCCTATTTATGTCAACTACTTTACAGCCGAAGTAGACACTACAGGTAAGGCATTCTTTTTTATAGACATTTATAGAAAAGATGAAAAAATGTTGGAATCGTTGAAATAGAAACAGTAAAAAAATTCGAGTAGTTGTTTTTATTTAATTTCCTTTTAACAATATGTTTAAATTTTGTTCAAACAAATTGTTGTTGCCCAGCCAGCTGCAGTTTTCAATTGTTCTATAAGCTCGCTACAGGTATACTCATACAGATAGGGCGTGTAGTCAGTATGAGCTTGCCGAAAACTGTGCGGGAGCTTTTGCGTATACTATTTAATAAAGAAACTACTTCCATTTAATAGCTCATATTTTTGTGGTTCAACAAGCTTACTACACTATTAATCAATTGTTTTTATTATTAACTACAGTCACAGTTTTTTTCGTAAATTCGTGAATATTACTGATTTGTACCGCTATGACATTTGAAGAACTGAATCTTACCAAGCCCTTATTAAATGCCCTAAATGACTTAGGTTATACCGACCTTACACCCATTCAGGAAAAAGCATTTCCTGTAATTATGTCGGGCAAAGATGTGATAGCTATTGCCCAAACGGGTACAGGTAAAACCTTTGCTTATTTGTTGCCTATTTTGCGCGATTTAAAATATTCGGAACAAAAACATCCTCGTATATTAATCATTGTTCCCACCCGCGAGCTTGTGTTACAAATAGTAGAAGAAATAAAAAAACTAACTCCTTATATGAATGTGCGCTACCAAGCCATATACGGAGGTACTAATATAAATACACAAAAACAGCTTGTTTACAATGGTTTAGACATTATTGTTGCTACCCCTGGCCGACTAGCTGATTTAGCACTTACGGGTTTATTACGACTAAAAGATGTACAAAAACTAGTAATAGATGAAGTGGATCAAATGCTTGGTTTGGGCTTTAGGCAACAGTTGATAGGCCTATTGGATATGTTGCCAAAAAAGCGTCAAAATCTGCTATTTTCGGCAACAATGAACGAAGAAGTAGAACGAGTAATTAACGCTTATTTTTATCAACCCGAAACTATAAAAGTAGCAGCACACGGTACACCACTCGAAAAAATTGAACAGCTTGCTTATCACGTTCCTAATTTCAACACAAAAGTAAATTTATTGGAGTATTTGCTTGCCAATGAAAATGAATTAAACAAAGTGCTTGTGTTTGCCGAAACCAAAAAATTAGCAGATAAACTGTACGAACAACTTACAAAAAAAATTCCTGATACAGTAGGTGTTATTCACTCCAATTTAGCTCAAACAGCACGTATTAATGCTTTAAAAAGTTTTCATACCGGACAAAAAAGGGTATTGATTGCAACTGATATTATGGCACGTGGGTTAGATATTTCAGATGTTAGCCATGTAATTAACTTTGATATGCCACAACGTCAAGAGGATTATATTCATCGTATAGGACGTACAGGTAGAGCAAACAAAGCAGGTACTGCCATTTCGTTTATCAATCCTAGTGAAGAGTTATTTCAAGCCGAAATTGAAACATTGATGAATCAGCGAATTCCAATGCAAGCAATTCCCCAAGAAGTAAAGATATCAACAGTGATTACGGATGACGAAAGACCATACATTGTTGATAAAAACTTATCCAGAATAGCAGCAATAAAAGTGCCTGAAGGCAAAGGAGCCTTTCACGAGAAAAAAGATAAAAACAAGAAAATAAACCTTGGCGGACCAGGTCGTCAAGAAAGAGAAGCCCTTAAAAAGCTTACAAAAGACAGACAAAAAGGTAAAAGGAAATAAAATTAACCTGGAATTCGAGCAATTTGCTTATCCATTGATTTTATTTGCTTTACAAGCTCTTCGTTTTTAGGTTTGAGTGCTTTTGCTTTGCGGAAATAATCCTTCGCAATACGGTTTTGATTACGTTGTATTTCCAATGAACACAATTGAAGATAAGCTGTAGCAAGCGCTTCATTGTCTTTTATTCCTGATTTTACAGCCTCAACCAAGGTTAATCGCGCTTCTTTATGATTGCCTTTTTTCAACTGTATAAAACCCAGTTGTAAAAGGTTTTCCCCTTTCATATCGCCAATTATAGACGATTTTGTATTCAAACTTTTACGAATATTTTGCTCCGCACCTGTCAAATCATCCGAAGCCATTGCTAAATTACTTTGAAGCATGTAATATCCCGAGCGAACAGGCTTAAAAAGCAAGCGCGGAAATTTTATCATTTTAATATACTTCACTGCTTTTTCAACCTCACCGTCAGCAACAGCTTCTTGCACCAATCGCATGGTACCCAACATAAAATAAAGCAACAATGAAATGCCCGCAGTGATGTATAACAACCATGCTGTTATAGCATCGTCATAAATGTGTGCCCAAACACCTAAACCAATAAGAACAATAACAATTGGTAACCGATAAAGTATATAAAAATTTAATATTTTTTTCATAACTGAAAGTAATCGTATAAATTATAAGCTACAAAATTACAGCAAAAAAATTAGAGTTAGTAATTAATTTCGGTTTTAACTCAAATATTTTAATAAGGCGCTTTAAATACGTAAATTTGTGCATGTTTAAGGCGCATCACTACGAAAACTTCCATATTTTGCTTTGGCTAATTAAAGATGCCTGCTGGATGTTGCATTGGAAGACTTTAGGTATTAGCATGATTCCTCCTACAATTATTGTTGCTATTATAATAGCTATAAAAAGTAAAAAAGAGAAAAACGACTCCTTTTGGGTGAATTTAGCAGTGTTTTTTTGGATATCGGGCAATTCTTATTGGATGTTGTGTGAGTTTTTAAACCATGAAGAAATAAAAAATTATGCAGGTATCCCTTTTTTAGCAGGTATACTGGCTGTGGGATATTTTTATTTTAAACCCCTCATTACCAAAAAAATGGAATAAGTATTGATGGTTGATTCTTTAAATTCAAAGAATATGGATAGAAAAACATTTTTGAAATCGCTAGGATTACTAGCATTAGCCGGAGAAACAATGAAATTAAATGCACTAAATCATTTGAACGAACTTCCCCATACCGATAAAATGCCAATTTTATTTTGTGGTCATGGAAGCCCGATGAATGCTATTGAAGAAAATGAATTTACAAAAGCTTGGGCAAACTTAGGTAAAACATTGCCCAAACCAAAGGCCGTTCTTTGTATTTCGGCACATTGGGAAACAAAAGGTACATTTGTTTCGGGAGTTGAAAAGCCCGAAACCATACACGATTTTGGCGGATTTCCTCAAGCCTTATTTGATGTACAATATCCTGCCCCAGGTAGCCCCGAATTTGCTAAAGAAACAAAAAATGCAATCACAAAAACTACAGTTGGTATTGATAATCAATGGGGATTAGACCATGGTTGCTGGAGTGTTGTGAAAAACATTTATCCCCAGGCAGATGTCCCCGTTTTTCAAATGAGTCTTGATTATACCCAAGGGCCACAATACCATTACGATTTAGCGAAACAACTTGCTTCGTTGCGTAAAAAAGGAGTACTCATTATTGGAAGTGGAAACATTGTGCACAACCTTGGAATGATTGCTTGGAATAAAATGAATGAGCCCAACTATGCTTACGATTGGGCAATTGAAGCCAATACAAAAATAAAGTCATACATAACAAGTGGCAATCATTCGCCATTAATTAATTATAAAAGCCAAGGAAAAGCTTTTGATTTAGCTATTCCTACACCTGATCATTATTTGCCATTGCTTTATATTTTGGGTCTTAAAGAAGAGAATGAAAATATTTCATTTTTTAATGATAAGGCTACAATGGGTTCATTAACAATGACATCAATAAAAATAGATAAACTATAAAAAATGAAAATAGAAATTTGGTCGGATGTAATGTGTCCGTTTTGCTATATTGGTAAACGAAAATTTGAAAACGCAGTAGCAAAATTTGAAGCTAAAAATCACATAAGCGTTGAATGGAAAAGCTTTCAGCTAAACCCTAATATGAAAACCGAGCCTGATAAAAGTATTAATCAATACTTGGCTGAAATAAAAGGCTGGTCGATTGAGCAAGCCCAAGCAATGAATCAAAGTGTTGTTGAAATTGCCAAACAAGTTGGATTAGAATATAATATGGATAAAGCCGTTGTTGCCAATTCGTTTGATGCACATCGCATTGTGCAACTTGCCAAAACAAAAGGTAAA
>JBASCV010000125.1:0-1695 GCA_049651825.1 Bacteroidia bacterium | reverse complement strand
CTATATAGGTAAAGAAGTTATTTATAACGATAGTTTAGGATATGTAAGGTGTATCAAATTTAAACCAAAACTAATTGAAGGCACCATTTTTAAAGGTGGAGAAGGCATGACTGTTTGGGTAACTGATGATAAAAACAGAATGCCCGTTTATATTGAATCTCCAATAATTGTTGGAACAATAAAAGTGAATTTAAACAGATATAAAGGCTTACGAAATCCGATGGATTGTTTGGTAAAAAAGGAAAAAGAATAGCTATTCATCACACCATTTATCCATCATTTCCATCCAGATGTTGCAAAAGTGGGAGTTGATGCTGTTTGAGTTGCCAACTTAGCTGGAGTTCCTGTAACACCAATTGTTTCGCCTAGTGTATAAGATAAACCACCACGAGAATTTACGATATACGTAGTATTGGTAATTTTTGTTCCTGCAATTTTACATGTACGTGTACTTGTTTGCCCAGTAATAATATCATTGTTTGCCCAATCTGTAGCAGGTGCAGTACCAATGGTCATTAACTCATCAGGATAATTAGTTAAACTGGTGGTACTATTACCTGCACCCGCAAAGCAAGAGGTTTTTGTAGGCGTACCTGTTCCAAAATCACAATTCCATAAATAAGGTGCTTCGCCCTGAATACCAGTATACGAAGTACGAGAAAAACAACTTGTAAAATCAACCGACTTATTTAGAAAACGTGTCCCCTCTTCACCATCGGCATAAAAAATATTGCGGTTCAATTGTAAGTTGGTGCAACCAAAAAAAGTTAAATTAAAACTCGTTACAGCCGTGTTGTACCTAAATAAATCAGCAGGTACTGAAGTTAGCCCAGAACAATTATAAAATGTTCTGAGAAATCCACTAGACGAAACAAGAGTGTTGTAACGAAATAAATCCGTTGGAATGGATGTTAAAGAAGTGCAACCGTAAAAAGTCTCCCGAAAACCATTTGCAGTAATCTGAGTATTGTAATCAAACAAACCTGCTGGAATTGAGGTTATTCCAGAGCAATTCTGAAAAGTTGCATTAAAACTTGAAACTACTGTATTATATCTAAATAAATCCGTGGGGATAGACGTTATTCCGGTGCAGCCACGAAATGTTCCACCAAAACCCTCTGTTGAAACCACGGTATTGTATCGAAACAAATCAGTAGGAATGGATGTTATTCCTGCACATAAATAAAATGTATGATAAAAACCATAAGTAGAAACTAAAGTGTTATAACGAAACAAATCCGTTGGAATAGCACCTACTATATTCGTGCAACCAAAAAAAGTTTCCCGAAAACCATTTGCAGTAATCTGAGTATTGTAATCAAACAAACCTGCTGGTATAGAGGTAATTCCAGAGCAATTCTGAAAAGTTGCATGAAAACTTGAAACTAGTGTATTATATCTAAATAAATCCGTTGGGATAGCCGTTATTCCCGTACACCCGCGAAATGTTCCGCCAAAGCCCTCTGTTGAAACCACCGTATTATATCTAAACAAATCAGTCGGAATAGATGTTATTCCTGTACAATTATAAAATGTATGATAAAAACCATAGGTAGAAACCAAAGTGTTATAACGGAACAAATCAGTGGGAATAGCGCCTACTATATTCGTGCAACCATAAAAAGTCTCCCGAAAACCATTTGCGGTAACCTGCGTATTGTAATCAAACAAGCCTGCTGGTATAGAGGTTATTCC
>JBASCV010000124.1:0-9760 GCA_049651825.1 Bacteroidia bacterium | reverse complement strand
TCGCTTCAATTTGTCGCTTTGCCTCAAATTCTATGGCACGTTGTACGTTGCGAATAGAGTTCATGTTTTTTACTTCCGTTCTTCTGCCAAAAGTGGTAGTACCTTTCAAGCGCACAGAAACATTGGCATCGCAACGCAAACTTCCTTCTTCCATATTACCATCACAAATCTCAAGATATCTAACAAGTTTGCGTATTTCTGTTAAATATTTATAGGCTTCTTCGCCACTCCTTAATTCGGGTTCGCTAACAATTTCAAGTAGCGGCACTCCAGCTCTATTAAGGTCAACAAGTGTATCAAACGGATCGATATCGTGAATGCTCTTCCCTGCATCTTCTTCCATATGAATACGCGTGATGTTTATTGTTTTTTCGGTGCCATCCTCTTGTTTTATAGTAACAAAACCACCCGTACAAATGGGAGTTTTATCTTGTGTTATTTGATAACCTTTGGGTAAATCGGCATAAAAATAATTTTTACGCGCATACTCGTTCCACTCTCTAATATTGCACTTAAGCGCCAAGCCCAAACGCACAGCAAACTCAATCACTCTTTTATTTGAAACCGGTAATGTACCTGGATGACCGAGTGAAATTGGACTTATGTTTGTGTTTGGCAAAACACCAAACTCTGTAGAATCGCTTGAATAAGCCTTGCTGTTTGTTGATAATTGAGCATGAACCTCTAGTCCAATAATTGTTTCGTATTTATCGTAAATCGTCATTTTTAAAGTTGTTCAGAATTTTAAAGTTACAAAAAAATACTATTGACATTGCCAGTATATAACTAACGAAATTATTGTATTACTGTTTTAATATTTACCAATCCTTCTTTTGATGCTATTTTTACTGTATAAAATCCTTTGGGAATATCTGACACATTTAGTGCTTTTCTGTTTTCTCCACTGTTTACAAGCCATTTTTCGGCTCTTATGACAGCACTAGTTATATTTAAAATTTCTATTGATAGTTCATCCGATTTATCGGCCGAATAATCAATAGTAAACGAACCGTTATTCGGATTTGGGAATAAAACGCAATCCAATTGTTTACCAGCAAAAGAATAGATGCCAGAGGCTAATTGTATTGCTTTTTTTATAGCACCATACGCATTTATTTTTCCATGCCCCCAATTGTTGTTGCCAGCATCGGGTAAATTTCCGGTATGAGCATCCTCTATTGCTGTAGTTCGTATTATTTCATGAATATTATCGGGAGTTAGATTAGGATTTGCTTGTAACAAAAGCGCCACAATTCCTGCAGCAGCAGGCGAAGAGGCAGATGTTCCAAGAAACTCAGTGTAATAATAATCATTGCCTGTTACAGGGTGCTGATAGCCCGTTATAACACTAATTACAGAAGAACTGTCGTATCCGGTAGGTGTGTATTCGGTTGCATAAGAGCTCATTGCTGATGCAATAGTTATTCCAGGTGCTGCAATATCTGGTTTTATGCGTCCGTCAATCATTGGTCCTTTACTTGAAAATGGAGCTAATTTACCGTTTTGAACATACCCTGTGTAGCTCCACGGATTACCGTTGATATCGGTATAGCTTACTTTTGACGCAAAAGCTCCTACCAAAAGTACAGAATGTGCACTACCCATATCGCTCACGGTAGACGCAGTATTTCCCATTGTAGCTCCACTCACACTCAAGCTTTTAAATTCACTGCTAAATTTATGTGGAAAACCATAATAATAATATTCGTCCCAAACGTTAACTTTTCCGCTCGTGCCCTTAATAGAAACGCTAATACTGTCGGTTGATTTATTGAAAATGCTGATTGTCATACGAGGTTTTGCATTAAATTCAGCCGATGAGGTTATAAAATCAACATAACAAGTATCAGTTCCATTTGCACCCATAATAATTGTAGGATGAATTAAGTCATCAATGCAATAAAAATTAGTTGTGTTTCCAGCAGTACCATTATGATATAATGTTACACTAGCGCAAAATGTTTTACTTGTATCGCCCCAGATATCAACCCAAGTTCGTCTGTAATTAGTAGGTTCAAACACTACAAATGTTTTTAGAAGAGTATCGGTACTTGTAAATGTTTTAGCAAGATGTATTCGATCCGAGCCTTCGTTTCCTGCGCTCATAACAATGGTTTTGCCGGGTCCCGTTAAATTATCACATGCTTGATTGAACAATGATGTTCCATCATGAGGCCCCGATTGTGAACCCCAACTAATGTTTACAACAGATGGTTTACCAACAGAATTTGCATAAGTAAAAATATAGTTAATACCATCTACAAAATCAGAGAATCCGCTTTGCATCCATTGTTTTTCGATAGAATCGCGTCTAACGCCCACAAACACCATATCAGCTTCGTAAGCCATTCCTCTAAACCTGTCGTTTGTTATAATACTTCCAACACCCGAACCTGAGGAAATTCCAGCAACAGAAGTACCATGTGTTTGTAAAGGATTATCGGTTCCCTGAGCTAATATTGAAGCAGAGTCTGTAAGTTCGTGTCCATAGCTATATCCAGTAGGAGGAGTGCCGTTAGTACCAAGCTCCCACACTTTTTTTACACGATACAAATTGTGTAAAGTATCATAAAAGGTAGGGTGATTATAATCGAAACCAAAATCAATAACACCCACAACAACATTTTTTCCGCTATATGGCAAAGGGATATTTATACCTTGATGTACAGAATCAACACGAGAAGCTTTACGTGCCATGTTTAGCATCGGAAAAACAGGTTCATCTAATTGGATGTAAGAAACACCGTTAACGTTTGTAAGCTCTTCAATTTTATCTAAAGGAATTTGCACGGTCCACACATTACCAGCTTGGGTTCCTACTTTTACATCCAATGCAAGCAATTGCTGCTTAGCAATGGATTGGTCGGCAATTTTAAGCATCGCACTTAAATACAGCTTCCCGTCAGCCAATTTTTTATACACATAGCCCTCTCTAATTTTATTAGGGCTATTATCGTTTTTTAAATCAAAAATAAATTTTTTGGTTAATGGAGAAAGGGTTGCACGATTATTGTTTTGTGCTAAAATTGCGCTTGAAAATAAAAGAACAAAAAGAGCAATAAAATATTGTTTCATTTGAACAGTTTTTTAATATTAACGTATAAAGATACAACAATATTAAAAAATGCACAACAGCCTTTAAAACGTTGAACTATAACACCTTGCGCTTTAATTGATAGATAAGCGTTAACTTATCGGCATCCTTGTCTTCTATAATATTTAAGCGAATAGGATCTAAAATACGTTTTGTGCCATCGGGTACTTGACAGATAATATTATGCATGTATATTTGATTGTATTTGGGCTGAAAGTTCGACACAATTTTTTTCATTTCGGGAGTGAGCATACAACTGCTCGAATGAAGTTTTATTGGTTCAGCTCTGGTTTTAGTAGTATCTTCTATGTAATAAAAATCAAAAGAAACAATATCCAATTCCTTTTTTAGATGATGTGAGTATGCCGACAAGTTTTTTCCCCTTAATTGCAATGCTCTGGATATTGAATCTAACTTCATATTGCAAAAATAAACATCCGGACTTTTTACTTTTATCTGTTTCGTTTCCATCAAAACTAAGCCTTTGGGCGTAACCTGATACACTGAAATAGCCGCAGACCCGGATTTTGTAAAACGCATGTAATAAATATCGTTTTGAGTACTTACAATTTTACCACCCACCAACTTTACCTTAATTTTCATATTGCGAGGCCCCTTTGTTTTTATTTGAACGGGGTTGTCAATTTCTAAAAATAGAAAATCCTTGTCGGTAATAATACTACATGCTGGTGCGGGTGTACGCACCTTAAAAACCAAGGTTTGTGCTTGCAAACTTTGATTTTTAAGAAGTAAAACAATGCATAAGAAACAAATACGTTTAATCATTCGTTTAAATTTTTAGTAATTGCTTCAATTGTTCTGGGCTTTTAATATCTTTTAATTCGGTCATTGAAAATTGAATATAATTGGCTGCTATGTTTATTTTATCTGCTTCTTCGGCTTTCAAAATATACAATTCGTTTTCATAACTTATTCCCACTAAAAGATTAACATTATCTGACCAAGGAAATTGGTTAAACATTGTTGGTGAAATAGGAAAAGCGCTGTTAATACCTCTTCTAATTAATGTAACGTCTTTTAAAATTAAAGGTTCATTTTGTTGGTTTACAAACTGTGCGCTGCGTCTTGTTACTTTTGCCATCTGAAAAAAGGAAATTGCTTTATCGCTATTCCAGATACCTAATTTACTTATTGAAAAAGTGCGTGCAGTAAGTATATCATTAGATGTAGGCATAAAACTGTTATCAATAAAATTATTGAATCGCTCGTTTAAATTACTTGTAAGTGCGATGCCGCTGTGTATTTTAGTTAATCGGTATAACGAATCGCGCTTTTCTTTTTCTATGGCTTGTTTGTTCGCTAAAAAAACTTGATATTTTTTTTGTCGTTTTTCAAAATCAACTTTTGATACTTCATAATTTTTTTCGTCAACAACAGGGTTTACTTTTATTTTATATGTTTCAGCCTCCGATACAAAGGTAATGATATAACAAGTGTTATCAACGTTTCTTTCAATAAGCACATCTTCCCATGTTTTTTGAGCAAGCTTTTCATGAAATTTTTTCTTGTTTTCAATTGGCTGAAATTTTATTCCATTGTAGGCGGCTAGTTCCGGAAACTCATCTTTTTTAAAATCAATACTAAAATTGTATGCATTGGGATTAGCCTTTTGTGGGGGCAATTGAGCTAAAACGGCTTCAATATCTTTTTTGTTTACTTCTTCTTGTGGTTTATAGTTAGAATTTCGCTCAAACAAGGGCAAGCATGTGCCATTGTTAAGAGTGTTTTCAGCAATATAATTCCAACAGCGTTTTACGGTATCTAAATAATATATATTGTAATCGTTTTGGTTGTTTGTGTGAGAAACAAGATTTACAGAAATGTTTTTTCCCGTTTTAAGTTTAAGCGGTTTCCCATTTTGAAATGCTTCAATTTCAAACATTCCGGCTGATTCTAAATGAAGTGCAAGACCTGCAGAATCGTAATTCATTGGAATGCCCGCTAACATTATATCAATAGGGTCGTGAAACTCTCTGTATTTTATCTTTACAGGGCCAACTACATCTTTATCATTTTCATCTGCAAAAGCACCCGCAGGAACCATAATTGTTGAGCCCGTTCCATAAATGAGTGTTGTATCTTTTGTTGTTACTACATCAAATGAATCGGAAACCACGTTGAGTTGAGCTATTGGTGGCAGAATAAATGGTTTGTTGTTTGATGCATTTTGTTTTTTTGATGCATTAACAATTAGGTAGCCTGCAATAGCAACAACAATTGCAGAAGAAGCAATAATTGAATAAAGTTTAGCTCCTTTCAAAAAGCTCAATTTGCTTGGGGTATAACCCGATATGAATTTATCAAAATTCATTTGTTGCTGTATTTCGGAATCGGAAAGTTTTTCGCGATTTTTTTTGATAGTATATTTATTCATGAGTTCTAGAATTTTTTTAGTTGTGTTTTTAATTTTTCTAATATGCGGTACAACTTCATTTTACAGGCACTTTCTTTCATGCCGTTTATATCGCATATTTCTTTAAAAGAACGCTTTTCAAAAAAGCGCATATCAATTAATTCCAAATCTTCTTGGTCGAGCGTTTGTAGTGCTTCAAACAATTTTTTGTCTTCAACAGTTGGCTCTACATCTTCAATGGCAGAAATCAACTCATTTGCACCAGTAGTATCAATATCAACAAAACGTGCACTTTTTGTTTTACGAAAAAAAACATTTACCTCGTTACTAGCAATTCGAAAAAGCCAAGCAGAAAAAGGAACTCCCATTGCTTTGTACTTCGAAAGATTATCAAGTGCTTTGTAAAACACCTGCGAAGTAAGCTCAAAAGCTTCTTGCTTGCTCTCTAAACGATGGTAGATGAATGAGGCAATTTGTTTATAATAGCGATTATATAAAGTTTCAAAATGCCGAGGATCTTTTTGAGCGGCTTTAACCAACTCCATTTCCTCACTTATTTGATCCACCGTTTTATGGTTGGAGGCTGTTTCTATCATGCTGATGGATTTTAGTTTTTAATTATTTTTAATATCATAATAGTTAAATATTAAAAAGTCACATTTTTTTATAAAATATTTAAACTTTTGATTTATTTTGAGTTGATTGATTAACTATTGTACAATTTTTAATCAACGTTGTTTCTGTTTTATATTTTTGAATTTTACACATGAGCCAATTTAAAATTTCGGCATCAAGCCCAATTATGGTTTGTGAATCATTTTTATTTTGGAGACTTGTATTCATGATTTTAAGCTTTTACAACCATAAGTAGTAAAAATCAAAAAGTCACAAAAAAATTAAATTATTTTATTTAAAGCCTGTTTAAATTTATTTTAAAAATAAATTTAAACAGGCTTTAAAACGATTCGGCAACTACAAAATAATAATATCCGCCTTCCCTCCCATATCCATAATCCAAACGAATGTTTAAGCGCTCTACGGGGTTAACCAAAAAGCGTAAACCAGTTCCAACAGAATATTTAATTTTACTTACACTTAAATTTTTATGTGTATTAAACACATCGCCAGCTCCAGCAAAAGCAACCATGCCTAAGCGCCAAAACAATGGAAATCGGTATTCGGTTTGACCACCAATAAAATTAACATCTTTAAAACGATTTTTTGGGTAGCCTCTTAGTAAATCATCGTTTCCAACAGCTGACAAATCTAAAAAAGGAACCTCTCCAAAGCCGTATCGCGCTTTAACTTGGATTGCCAAAACCTGCTTCGGCTTTAATTGCCAATATTTTTGATATAATAAATTAAAATAAGTAAAATTGAATGTGCTACCAATAGGCTTTCTGTAAAAGTAAGACGAAGCTTCTAAAAGAGTTCCTTTGTGAGCATTAATAACGTTATCGCGGCTATCAAATACGCCAACAAGCCCAATGGCCGATTGTACCCCACCATTATAGCCTACAATGGTACCTTTTTCCAGAGTACCACTTGGTGTGTATTTAAAATCGAACTCTTTTTCGTAATGATAATCAAAACCCAAAAACAATCAGGAATATACCTTTTTCAAAAAAAGAGATTTAAAGCTAAACAGACTATATTCATATTTTTCTTCGTTATTTTTAGAAGAATTATTACCTATTCCATAAAATCTATCGGGAAAATTTCGGTAACGAAATTCGCCTTTAAACAAATAATTTTCGTTACGAGTAAAAATGTTCCATACACCCCACGTATCAAGCTGTTTATTTTGGGTATAATCGGCTAAAAACTGAACATTAGACACACGTGTTTCATGCTCAAACTCTTTTTTTGCGGGCAATTTAAAGTAATAAACGCCTGCCGATCCCGCTGCCCAACGAGTATCTGGGGTGTAATACAAAAGGGGAATGATAAATATGCCTTTTTTTACATCCTCAAGGGTATCGTTCAACGCTCTAAAGCCTAAAAAGCGCTTGGGAGAGCGTTCTTTAACAATATCTTGAGCAAAAAACACACTACTAAATGATACTAAAATTAATAGTAGGTGGTTGCGAATATTTCTCATTCTTTTTTACCAGTATTAATTAACTTGTGAAGTTGCTCAATCTCATTCTGAAACTTTAGTAAAGCTTTTTTGAATTCAACGTTTTCTTTTTCAAGAACGTTTATTTTTTCATTCGATTTTTTTAGAGTTTCGACTTCAACTTTTAGTTTTTCTAGTTCCTTATTTTTTAATTTCAACTCTTCTTGTGTGAATTTGAGTTCACTTGTACGTTTTTCAAGAGCTTGAATCGCAATCATATTAATCCCATCTATATCGGTAGTTGTTATCGTTGTATCATTTCCGATACCTCCAAGTTTAAACGCTTTATAAAAATCTTGCGCCATTGGCCCAACGTGTCTATTTGTTTTTTGTTGAGCTTTATAATTCCATTCTGTTATAGGGATGTTTTTTATTTTCAACAAAACCTCTTCAGGATTAATTTGTAAAAAATTTTCTTTTTTGTTTTTATCTGATATGCTTGCCCAAGCTCCACCTCCAGAGGCGAGTGACACACCAGCTGTTAGCGCTGCATTTGAAAAAAGTCTGTAACCGCCATCGAATCGCATTGTCATTTGATTGGCTACACTGGAGTTTGTAACTACAAATGTAGAATAGTCACCAATAATTACAGATCCGTCATATGTATTTGTTGAAATACTATTCCCAATAGCAGTAGAATAATTTCCAGAAGAAGTAGAATAACTACCAATAGATGTTGAAGCTGTTCCAGAGGCAATTGTATGGTCACCCATTGCTGTAGCGTATAAGGCTGTTGCTGACGTGTTAGCACCGATTGCCGTGGATGCTTCTCCGCTTGCTGTAGTGAGTCCGCCCATCGCAACAGCATAGTTACCGCTTGCCGTTGTATTTGTTCCTATAGCAGTAGATGCTAATCCGCTTGCTGTTGTGTTGTCACCCATAGCAATAGAATAATTAGCATTTGCCAATGTTTCAAAACCCAAGGCTGTGGAAGCATTAGCTGAGGCAATTGTGCTATGTCCCATAGCTGTGGAATATATGGCGCTTGCTGTTGTTCCCGCCCCTGATGCAAACGATGACTCACCGCTAGCTAAAGTTCCCCCTCCCACAGCCGTAGAATAGTTGCCACTTGCAGTAGAGTTTTCTCCCATCGCAGTTGATGAAACCCCTGATGCGGTGGTGGATGTTCCCATTGCGGTTGAAGCGTTACCTTGAGCTATTGAACTACGTCCCATAGCTGTTGAATAGATCGCGCTTGCAGTAGTGCTATACCCCATAGCTGTTGAACTTTCTGCACTCGCTGATGATGTGTTTCCCATTGCAGTGCTATATATGCCTCCTGCTGTTGTACTTGCACCCATTGCAACGGAGGTTTCTCCACTAGCCGTAGTAAGTGCTCCCCAAGCTGTTGAATAGTCACCGCTGGCAACAGACATTGCTCCAAATGCAGTAGAGCTTTGTCCACTTGCAGTTGTTTTATAACCCATACCAACTGAATATAAACCAGCATTGGCATCATTCCATTGAGTTGCGTCAACAAATCCAACTCTAAAAATTGCTTTACCTGGATAAAACATCATTCTACTCCCTAGGCCTAAATCAGGAATTGTTGAGGCTACGTTATATGTACCAGAAACCAAGAATCCATTAGTTGTACTTGTACCCAAGTCTAAATGCAGTTTGGCAGTTGCATTGGGAGTAATTGTACCAATACCAATATTTCCCCCATTATTAAAAATATTACTTGAGGTCCTTTTCCAGGCGGTTCCGTCCCAATATGGAGTATTTCCTGCATCTGCACCGTCTAACAAAAAGCCTGTGGGACCAATTAACCCCGTATCTCCTGTTGCCCCCGTAATCCCAATTGCACCCGTATTTCCTGTTTGACCCAAACTACCAGTTGCGCCAGTTGACCCAGTGTTACTTGTGCTTCCTGTTGAACCGGTCAATCCAACACTTCCTGTCGAACCTGTTGAACCTGTATTGCTGGTGCTTCCAGTTGTGCCAGTAACCCCTGTATTTCCTGTTTTACCTGTTAAGCCTAAACTACCAGTAGAGCCGGTTGAACCGGTGTTGCTGGTGCTTCCGGTTGTACCTGTAATCCCTGTGTTTCCAGTTTTACCGGTTAAGCCCAAACTACCAGTTGCGCCAGTTGACCCAGTGTTACTTGTGCTTCCTGTTGAACCGGTCAATCCAACACTTCCTGTCGAACCTGTTGAACCTGTATTGCTGG
>JBASCV010000123.1:0-3982 GCA_049651825.1 Bacteroidia bacterium | reverse complement strand
TTCCAAACTATTGCATTACCTGCACTTGTAGCTGTAAGTGTAACTGATGCCAACGAACAACTTAAACTATCGCTAACGGTTGCTGAAACAATTGGAGGAGTTGTATTAGAAGTTACAGTAACTGTTGCTGTATTAGAGCAATTATTATTATCTGTAGCAGTAACAGTATATGTACTAGCAGCACTTACTGTAGCAGGATTAGTTGCATTTATCAATGCACCTCCATTCCAAACCATACCATTACCAGCACTTGTACCTGTAAGCGTAACAGCTGTTGTTGAACAAGTTAAATTACCGCTACTAACTGCAGTTACCGTTGGCAGAATTGAATTTGAGAAAACAGTAACCGTTGCCGTATTTGTGCATCCGTTGGTAGCATCTGTAGCAGTAACGGTATAAGTACCTACAGCGCTTACAGTAGACGGATTAGATGCATTTGTCAATGCACCTCCGTTCCATACCATTGTATTTCCAGGGCTTGTACCAGTAAGTGTAACCGATGATACTGAGCAACTTAAAGTATCACTACTTGTTGCCGAAACGGTTGGAATAGTTGTATTGGAAGATACACTAACAGTTGCTGTATTCGTACATCCATTAATAGCATTTGTGGCCGTAACGGTGTAGGTTCCAGCAGCACTTACACTTGCAGGATTAACAGCATTTGTTAAAACACCTCCATTCCAAACCATTGTATTACCGATGCTACTACCTGTAAGTGTTACAGTTGTTGCAACACAAGTTAAATTACCACTACTGATTGCTGAAACTGTTGGAGGCGTTGTATTTGACACCACCGTAATCATTGCTGTATCGATACATCCATTCGCATCAGATGCTGTTACGGTGTATGTACCAGCAGTAGTAACTGATGCTGGATTAGGAGCATTCGCTAAAGATCCTCCATTCCAAACCATAGTACCTGTACTACTTGCTGTTAATGAAGCGGTGTTACTAATACATGTTAAACCTGTAGTTGGTGCAATTGTAACAACGGGAGGAGTTGCAGGAGTTGCATGTATTACCGATGTAATATTATTCCACAAAAATGAGACATCAGAAGCTGACGCTATAAGTGGAGTTATTGAAATGTATTTAACACAACCCGGTTGAGCTTCGCAAGGCACAGCATTATCATCTTTAAAAAAAGTAATTGGTGTAGTTGATGTTGCTGGACGGTATAAATTACCCGAATCGTTATAAGTGCCAAACAATGTGCCATCAACATATACAGAAATAATATTTGTATTACCATCTCTAACAAACGTTATGAGATAATAAGTATTTGTATTAAAATATGGACAAGCACCAACATTGCCATTGGGATACAAGTTGAGGCAGTTGCCGAGTAAATAGATACCTGCATCAGCAGCACCATTTGAAAAATCAATTACACGCGCATAACCACCGAGTGAATTAAAACGATAAAAAACATTAATTGTATAACTGGCCGAAACAACACCGGGATTAGGGTACTGAAGCCCACCACCATCATTAAAACAAAAAGTATTGGAAGTGAGGCAAGCACCGGAAGTTGTACCCGCAGTTTGAGTGCCAAATGAACCTGCAGAAGCTCCACAACCCAATATTTCGGTTAAAGGTGGCCCTGAATTATATTCGTTTAAATTATTATTAAACACATACTCTTGAATTTGAGCAAATAAAGCATTTGTAGTGCAACAAAATAAAAGTGTGTAAAAAAAATAACGAAAACAACGAATCGAACTTATTAATAAAGAAAAACTGGAACATTGTTTCATTCTATAAAACATTTAATAAATGCATGCTTAAAAGCGTTATATTATTAGAATGAGATTAGAATTTATCTGATAAGATTTACATGGCCAATTACATTTTTTCTTTTTCCTGTAGCTTCTTTATAGCTAACTCTGTATACGTATGTATCAGCATTTAAAACTGTTCCTGTATTATTAAGTGAACCATTCCAACCTTCATTAATATCTGTTGTTTTAAAAACTTGTTTTCCCCATCTGTCAAAAACTAACAATTCATATCCCTCAGGAAGAACTCCATATGAATACAAATAAAACACTTCATTTTTTTCATTTTTATTGGGGGTAAATGAGTTAGGCGCGTAAAATGTAACAATATCTTTAACATTTACATTATGTACTACCGAATCAGTACAACCATCAGGGTTTGAAATGTAGAGAATCACAGGATAGTTACCCACCTCAGCATACGTGTGTTCAGGGTATTGAACAGTAGAAAATGTTGAATCACCAAAACTCCATAACCATTGTGTTGCATTTGATGATAAATCAGAGAAATAAGCTGTAGATGCAATAGCATCCAAATCGCTTGGAGATACACTAAAATCGGCCTGAGGTAATTCCCAGACGTTAATCATACAAGAAACAGAATCGGTTGTAGTACAGCCCTGCCCTAATGAAGCAGTAAGTGTAACTGTAAAACATCCTGCATCTGGATAATGATAGGTTGTACTCATACCTGTTGCAACAGTATCGTTATACCCAAAATTCCAAGAGTAAGTTGCACCCATATTTCCTGTGGTATCAGCATCAAAATTTACGGTTAGCTCACCACATCCAACAAGTGAATCGGCAGTAAAAGCTACAGTTGGTTTTGAAAACACTGTAACTACCGCTGTAGCTGTATCGGCACAAGTACCTGTAATACCAATAACGGTATAAGTAGCAGGTACACCACTGGCTAATATAGAAGGGGAAGTATCGCCAGTTGACCAAATATAGCTATTTGCTCCAGAAGCTGTAAGTACTGCTGGTACCCCATCGCAGGTATGTGCTGAATCAACAATTATTGGACAATCAACAAAACATGGCTGTGGCGATGTTATTGTTTTAGAGACAGTACACGTTGGGTCGGCCGAAAATTCTGCGGTTATGGTACAAGAATTACCATCGGCAGGAAGGCCTGCTAAGGTATAACTTACAGAATCCATATTAAATGGAGCATTAAAAACTTGAGTTACAGTATTAGCGCTGTTACTAATTGTTAATGTACCAGAGGTAGGAGGTGCGGTGTAAAATAAAGTTCCTGTAATATCGTATAAATTGGTTGGGCTAACGCAAGCCCCCTGTGTAACAGTAATTGAATCCATTAAACACACAATATTACAATTTGTAGCACCTGTACCACCAGTTTGTGCCAGCGATATGGTAGTTGCTTGATTGGAATAGTTTGTTATTAGCAAAACATATACCTCACCAACAACAGCATTAGGAATTTGACCCGTTTCATTTGATGAAGATGAATAACTACAATCTACTGCAGGATCTGTTAACCCAGATGAACAGGCCGCTGTTGCAGAAGTAAAAGGCCCCCAAATAATAAAATCAATATCTACATTGGCTGAATTAGTCATATTTAAATCAATATTTCCTGATGTAGCCATTTGTAAGTAATACCAAGCAGGATTGGGCTGACTAAATAAGCAACCATAATTAGGACCGACAGGGGCTGTGGTATTTTGTGATGCAGGAAATGTTGCTGTTCCGGCAGCTGTACAAAATGGGCTTGCAGTAGAGCAATCAGCTCCCTGAGCAAAAACAAATTGCAAAGAAGATGTTACCAGAATAAAAAGTATTAAAATTATCTTTTTCATCACAATGGACGTATTTTAATAATTAGTTAAATATACATTAAGTTTTTCAATAGTCAGATGAATAAAGTAAAACAATAGTTGCATGGTTCATTAAATAAAAACTAAAAATCTATCGTATTTGTATAAAAGAGTCATTTTTCTTTTATAAATTAGTGCCCGTAATTTTTCGTAAAAATATAAATAATATTGATATAACATGAAAGTAACTGTAGTTGGAGCTGGAAATGTTGGTGCAACATGCGCTGACGTAATTGCTCAAAAAGAACTTGCTAATGAAGTAGTTTTATTAGACATTAAAGAAAATTTTGCTGAAGGTAAAGCTTTAGACATCTGGCAAACAGCACCAGTAAATTTGTACGATACCCGAATTAAGGG
>JBASCV010000122.1:0-2269 GCA_049651825.1 Bacteroidia bacterium | reverse complement strand
CAGAGGTAATTAATCCAGTGTTGGAAAGCATTGGCTCCTCCCCCATTACTCAAAAAGTAAAAATGTTTGGAGTGCTTACCCGACCAACCATTACGTTAAATGATTTTAAAGTATCTGAAAAAGTAAATAATTTTGTTTCACAATTTTCGGCCGAAGCCATTGAACAAGCTGAAATATTGATGAAATATGAAGGTTATATTTCCAAAGAAAGTGAGCTGGTTGATAAACAAGCCCGCTTAGAAGATTTGGTGTTGCACGATGATTTTGATTACAAACGCCTCACTTCCCTATCGGCCGAAGCGAGAGAAAAATTAAACAAAGTGAAGCCGCGCACCATTGGTCAAGCTTCACGTATTTCAGGAATTACTCCATCCGATATTTCTATATTGATGGTGTATTTGGGTAGATAGATATTATAATTAATAAAAGAGGCCACTTTATTTAATAGTGTGCGCTTTCAGTCTGAGCTTGTTGAAGACGATGGTAATGATAACGTTCTTTGATTAATAATGTTTCATTTGAAGCGATTAACTTTTGGTGTGGTCGTTGCGAGTACTTCGTCTTCGCTCAGTATAAACGCTAGTCAAGTAATGTGCGTTGGTTTGAAGCATTATGGTATTTAATTAATTTGTTCCACGTGAAACATTTTATGGTTTCGTGCGTTGAAGTTCCTTAACCCCCAAAACATAGTAGCTATGAAAAAATTAATTTTTACATCGCTGTGCTTCGTGTCTTTAGTATCGTTTTCTCAAAACAAAAAGAAAGAGGTGTTAACTTATGTTGCAGGTCAAGGTACTGGAAGTTTTTATATACCCGCAGAAAGTGATTTTGTTGAAGGGCAAGAATTGTTTATTAAGGATAAAAGTCGTGGCAATGTTGGTATAACATTTTTTAAAACAACAACCGATACACTCGACTATTATGTCGATATTCATTCTCCAGGAGAGAAAGGTATTGTTGAGTCGATTGGTGCTGAGATTGGAAAAAAGAGCCCAAAGGGAGTGCCGGTTAATAAGTGTACAAGCGATTACCAGCCCTACTTTGTACTTATGGGTTCGGGCCAAAAAATAATTACGCTTAAACGAGGTAATATTGTTAGAACGTATAAGCTTAACTTGGAGCTGGAAAAATAGCCTTGTTGGTATATTAAATTTCGTTAATGTTCCACGTGAAACAAATTTAGTGTTGGTGTCATTTCGAGTTTGTCGAGAAATGAAAGGGTGCGGCTTTACTAAACGAAGTTTTTATTTTGTAGTAAGTGTTCCACGTGAAACATTGCGTATATTTTTGAGGAATTACCTCTCCCCTATTTGGGAAAAAAATTTAAAAACGTTCTTTTGTTGATGATGAAAATAAAACAAATAGCTGTTGTAATTGGTTGTTTAATTTTACTTGGATGTAATTCTTCTTCACCCCAAAATGAGCAATCGCCAAATAGCGACTCGTTGGCTTTGGTGGAGAATAATTTATTAGAGAGTGATATAGAAACCATGCCCAATGAATATCAAGTGTATTACATTGTTGTGGCCGACACATCTTTTGATTACTTCAGTTTGCAGAAAACAATGTTTTTGCTTGAAGATAAATTGTTGTTTGAAATAGATACACTGGGCCGCTATTATAACCCAAAAACAAACTTAATTTGTTTACCTGAAGAAAGTGTTGATGAGGTTTACGCAGGCGATTATTTTCCAAGGCGTTCGCCCTCAGCAACGCTTAGTTTGGAATATTTGAACTTTTATAAGCCAAGCGCTTCCGACAAAACAATTGCTCTTGTTGCTGGAATTTATGAAGGAGAGGGCGAAGCAAATGTACGTTTAGCGGATGTAAAAAAGGTAGTGCAATCTGCATTCGTAATTAAGTCAGATGTGTTTGTGGGTTGCATGCATTAGTAGGTTCATTAAAAAACGGAGTATATGTTTTAATTCATTAAATGGTGTCTGCGTGTTGTTGGTCTAATTATACCTGTGTTGAGTTTGTTGAACCATCAGAGATGTTGTATTCACCTTTTGAGTATTTGTTATAGCATTAGGTGTTAGCTTTGTTCCACGTGGAACGGTGTGAAAAATGATTATGGAAACAGTCGAAGCTTGCCCTATTTGTGATTGTAAAGAATCGAATGTGTTTATAACAACAAACGATTTTTTGCTCACTCAGCAAGTATTTAAAATAGTAAGTTGCCAGGCTTGTGGATTCAAATACACAAACCCCAGAGCTGATAAAAATAGAGTAGGAGCGTATTATAAATTTGATGCTTCTGTTAGAGATA
>JBASCV010000121.1:0-12232 GCA_049651825.1 Bacteroidia bacterium | reverse complement strand
AATACATGCTATTGATAAAACTTCAAAGGCTGTGTCTCATTGTGTAACAGCCTTTGAAGTTTTATAGTGTTTTGTTTGTTTCTTATTACAATAAAAAAACGACTATGGAGTTTTTATTTTGTATTTTTAAGAATAGAATCATATAATTGTTAGCGATAACGGTAATTGTTTAATGTTACTTTAGCTTAGTAAATTAGCCGTAAGCACCTTGTAAATACAATTACTACTATCCTAAAGCAAATAGAAATAAAAATATGAATACCACACCCGAACACAATGAACGCATTGCAAAAATGACTTTTGCCTCGGTTTACCCCATGTATATTGCCAAGGTGGAGAAAAAAGGTCGAACAAAAGCAGAATTGTTAGAAGTTATTGAATGGCTTACAGGTTTTAATACAAAACAATTACAAACACTAATTGACGAAAAAGTAACATTTGAAGTTTTCTTTAAAAAAGCGGCATTAAACCCAAATGCATCGCTTATTACAGGTGTAATTTGCGGTTATCGTATTGAAGAAATTGAAAACCCTTTAACACAAAAAGTAAGGTATCTTGATAAGTTGGTGGATGAATTGGCAAAAGGTAAAAAGATGGAGAAAATACTTAGAAAATAATTAACTTTTTATTCAGCGTTTGTTTTATAAAGTAGTTCAGTTATTCACGTTAATATTTTTAAAATGACCCCACAGGCATTAATTGAAGCAATAACAACTGCATTTAAAGATGTTGGGTTGGAAGATGGCATTGGTATTTGGGAAGCGCAAGGGATAGACGATTATGCTGATGAAAAAACAATTTTAGAATTAAGAAAAAAAGATGAAAGAATAAATTGGGATGTAATTCCTTATAAAGACCTTGCTATTTGTGCTAGTTCTTTATCTTTTATTGATGCAAAGGGCATGAGGTTTTGTTTGCCTCAATTTTTAATTTTCGATATACTAGAAGAGCAAATACATAAACAATATGGTGTTTATGCGCCAGATGTTTTGTTTACCTTAGGTTATAAGCTAAACGAAGCGTATCAAAAAAATAGGTTCTCGCTTTTTAATAAGCAACAAATACAGTGTGTGATTAATTATTTAGAATATAAATTAGAAGAAGTTATTCAACATCATAATCAATATTCCAAAAATAATGAATTATCAAAAGCCAATATTGATAATGATTATAACTATATTGAAATAAACAGAATATTGAATGAGTGGAAACAAAAATTGAATTAAATGGATTTTATAAGGCTTCCCGCCTAAATTCAAAGAACAATTTTAAAAATTAATTAATTATTTATACTCACCTAAAACTGCCTTCGTAACTTCATACCAAAAACGAATTGCAAACTCATTACATTACCTACTACTTTTATACTATTTTTTTGTGTCTGTTGTCGCTAAATAAGTAAATAGGCATTTTTACAAATTATAATGTTCATACTTTTTTCTGGTTTTCATTTACTGTTAATTATTATATTAATACATTTGGTTTACTGTTATGCTGAAAATAAAGCCATTAATCTATAAAAAAGCCTTATTTATACTTATACTATTCCTTTATGGGAATATATACGCCCAAGCACCCTTGCCACAAGATAATCCTTTAACAAAAGAAGTGTTTAATATCTGTGATAAAGTGGAATCAGAGAATCGTTTTGCGGGTAATTTTCCTTCCGACAGCTCTGATTCTTTACCAATGGGTATCGTGAAAACGGTTGCTGGAACTCAATACGTAATTGCAATTGATAGCGCTCGCTTTTATCCTAATCAAGCTTTGTGTAGTGCTTTTATGTCAATTGACCTTCCTGGTACAATGGATAGGATTGCTTTTGCAGCCAAAAACATTGCACTAAATCCAAAGGGTGTTATGTCATCAACTAATTCGCGATTGTTGTTGGTTTCTGAACACCATATCCAAATCAATCCGAAGGTGACGCTGATTTTAAAAAATGATGGTAGCAATTATATCGAATGGGATTGCAACGGATTTAAAACAGTTAACTTAAAAGGATATTTTGAATTTTCGAACACAATTTTAGTTCCAGATTCGTCTTCAACTCCTTTGACCGATAAAGTCATTGCCTCTTTTGAGATTCATACCAATGATATTCATGATTTTATCACACAAGTAAGTATTACTCCTTTTACTTTGAAAGGTCTTAAAGACGTTAGTTTTACTGTACAAGAGGCTACTGTAGATTTGAGTGAAATAGCAAATGCTCCCAGCATGGCATTTCCAAATGGTTATCAACAAGGCTCTACGGATGTTAATCAATGGCAGGGGTTTTATTTAAAGCAATTTACTGTTAAACTACCTAAAGAACTATCTAAAAAAGACCAAGGGCGAACAACTATATCTGCGAGTAATTTAGTAATAGATAATTCGGGAATTTCGGGACTATTTAGCGCTACTAATGTTCTTGCGTTAGGAAATTCGGATATGGATAGTTGGCAATTTTCTGTTGATCAACTAAGTATTAATATTGCGCAAAATCACTTAAACGGTGCAAGTATTGGTGGTTCATTAAAAATGCCGCTTTTTGAAAACAATGCGTTGGTTTATCAAGCAAGCATGCAGGAAAATACAACAACCAAAGAGATTGACTATCAGTTTATTGCTAACGCACAAAATAATATGCAGGCAAATGTGTTTTCTGCATCCATTGATATTTACCCTTCTTCTCAACTAATCGTAAATAAAACGAATGGAAAGTTTTACCCCAAAGCGAATTTAACTGGCCAAATTAAATTAAATTCGAGTAATGCAAATACAGGAAAGCTCGACTTTCAAAATGTTGTAATAACAACACTTGAGCCTTATGTACAATCAGGAACTTTTGGGTTTACATCGGCACAACCCAATCAAAATAAAATAGGGCAATTTCCTATCACAATTAACCAGATACAACTTGTACTAGATCCTTCAAATCCGAATATTTATTTTCAGGTAGGATTAAATTTTATGAGTGCTTCTGACCAAGGTTTTTCAGCAGTAGCAGGGTTTAGGGTAATCACAAAATTTGTTCCCGGGAATACTCACGCCTTATGGAAATTCGACCGTGTAAAAATTGAAGACATACAGTTGAATATTCAAACACAAGCATTTTCATTAAATGGCTATGTAGTTTTTAGAGATGATGACCCAGTGTATGGTGATGGTTTTGCAGGCGGAATAAATTTAGGTTTGCCAAGTATCAATTTAGATGTAAACATCAACGTTATTTTTGGTGCTGTAAGCGGGTATAAATATTTTTATGTTGACGGAATGGTTGCTTTACCCAACCCTGTGGTGATTTCGAGTGGAGTAGCACTTTATCGTTTTATGGGTGGATTGTATTATCACATGAGCCAGCCTGTTGTAAATACAGGCGGCCTTTATACTTCGGCATTTAATTCAACCACGCCACCTAATTATGTACCAGATCCAAGTATTGGACTTGGATTTAAAGCAGGTGTTACCATTGGTATGATGGGTAAAGAGGATGCATTTAACGCTGACGTAGTTTTAGAAGTTCAGTTTAATAGCAGTTCAAACGGAGGTGGCTTGAGCTTAATTAAATTTACAGGCGATGGTTTTATGATGACCTCTATTGAAGATAGAAAAGGAAAAGCATATACTCAAGTGCCGATAGGCGCTTTTGCCTTTATTCAGTACGATTTCAATAACACTGTATTTCATGCTATTTTAGATGTAGGTATTAATTACAATGGGGTACAAGGGCAATTAAACAGTGTGTTTCATGTGGACCCTATAGACTGGTATGTATATATTGGAAAGCCCACACAAAAAGGTGTTCTTAATGTTGATGGATTAACAACTGTAAATTCTTATTTTATGGTTGGCAATAAAATTGAGCCAATGGCCCCTCTTCCATCGCAAATTGCATCTGCATTTGGAGCACCAAACAATAGAAATGCTGCGGACTTAGCAAATGCAAGTGGGTTTGCTTTTGGAGCAGATTTGGGAACATCAACGCACAAAGAATTTGGTTTTGATTTTTTTACTGTATATGGAGATGTTTGTTTTATTTTGGGCTTTGATGTGATGATGCAAAAATATGCAGCTTCATTTGTTTGTCCTTATACCAGTACAAGTCCTGGCTTTAAGGGTTGGTATTTAAAAGGACAATTGTATTCTTATTTTAGTGCTGCGGTTGGTATAAAGGGCAGAGCAGAAATTTCTGGAATTGGTAAAGATTTTGATTTTAATGTATTCTCAGCTTCAGCTGCTGCAATGCTATATGGTGAATTAATGAAACCATCTTATGTTGAAGGTAAGGTAACATGCACTTATGATATTTTAACTGTTTTTGATGGAAGTTTTGATTATCAATTTGAAAAAGGAACACGTTGTGGAGGATAATAAGAAAGTGAAAAATATATTATTTGTTGCTTATGCAATTATAGTTACTTTATTAGGTAACTCGCTTGCGTATGCACAAAATATTATTGCAGCAAAATCTTTTGTTAAGGATAATAACGTTTATTTACGATATGTTGCTAGTAATAGTAACACATTCAATGATTGTAAAGAAAAAGGCTTTTTAATAAAACGAATAAAATGGGAACAAAGCATTTTACCGGATAGTTCCAATTTTAAATCTTCAAATAGTGTGTTCTCTATTAAACCGTACGGAAAAGATGAAAAGAGTTGGATTGAATTAATTCAGAAAACACAAGAAGCTGGATTCTTATACAACACTTTGTTTAAAACAGTTGATAGTAAAACTGCCGACCCTAATATGGCGTATGGCTTAGCGATGCTTTCCTGCGATTTTGATATAGAGCTATCCAAGGCTTCAGGTTTGTTTTATTTGGATGAAAATTTGCCTCAAGGAAAATATGCTTACCTGATTCAGCCTGCTGATGCCAAATTAAATAAAAGTATAAGGCCTGCCATAATTGTTGTTAATACTGCAATTAATGATAAACTAAAACCTGTTGACTCACTTAAAGTTGAAACGAGAAAAAAAGAAGTGAAATTAGTATGGGATATTTCGCAATTAAAGTCTGATTATACAGGCTATTTTATTGAACGTTCAGAAGATGGTAAAAACTTTACTCAATTAAATAAAAAGCCTCACATTCAAATTCAAACACAATACGAAAAAGAAAAAAAAGATATCTCTTTTAATGACACTATAACCGAGTATCTTAAAACATATTATTACCGTGTAAGAGGATTAGGGTTTTTTGGAGTGTTTGGGAATTACTCGCGTGTTGTTAAATGTAGATTAACAAAACCGTTGGAGGCGTATCCTTTAGCTGATAAAATAAATGTGGTTGCAGACAGTACATTAGAAATCAACTGGCACATGCCTAAAAACTTCAATCTAAATGAAATTGAAGGTTTTGACATATTGAGAGCATCAACAATTGAAGGAAACTATAACAAAATAAATAAAAAAACAGTATCAAAAGAGACGACAAAATTTGTCGACTTAAAACCAGGACAATCAAACTATTATAAAGTATTGGCTTTTAATTCGGATGGCGACTCGGTATACTCGCACCCTTTAATGGGTTTGTTGCCAGATAAAACTCCACCCAAGGTGCCGGTTGCATTGAAAGGGAAAGTTGATACAACCGGAATAGTTACGCTAACCTGGAAGGCCAATAAGGAAAAAGACTTGAAAGGGTATCGTGTTTTTAGAAACAATTCAATGGATGAAGAGTTGGTAGAAATTACCAAGTTGATTTTTAACGATACTGCTTATAAAGATACCATTTCGCTAGAAACGCTAACAGAAGAGGTTTTTTACTCAATTACTGCAGTTGACCAAGTTTATAATAACTCGCCCTATGCACCTGCTGTTAAGTTAAAGCGCCCAGATAAAATAAAACCCGTTATTGCTCAATTTGTATCAGTAACACACACCGATACCGTTATTACTGTTAAGTGGATTAATAGTACAAGTAAAGATGCCGAGCGTTATGAGTTATGGCGAAGTATTCAGAATACAACTTTTGAAAAAATAAAAGAATGGGATGCAAAAGATAGTTTAACCTCATTTATGGATTTTTACTTAGAATATGCTTCGTACTACCAATATCAACTTAATGTAATTGATGATGATAAAAATAGTTCTACCAGTTATTCTGCTACGCACTATTTTGATGCGCGCATTCGGAAACCAATAAAAGTAATAAGCTATAAGGCTAACCTAGAAAAAAGGACCATAACACTTAATTGGGAATATCCAGAAAAGGAACTTTACAGTTTTGTAATTTATAAAGCAAAAAAAGGCGAGCCATTGAAAATAGTAAAAACAGTAAAAGGCAATATTTTTAGTTTTGAAGATAGGGAATTATATATAGGTAATGAGTACGAATACCGTATTAAAGCCAATTTTAATTCTGGTTCCGAAAGCTACATTAGTGATGCAATTACGATTATATTTTAATTTGCGATGGTTGCGCTTACTGTTAAATAGTTTAATTAGAAATTCGTTAGAAATAGGATATATTAAAAATGAAAAAAAGCATCCGCTTATTTAAAATATATACACATTGCATGGCTTGCATGTTTCTGTATTTATATACAGATTCATTGAATGCCCAAATATCTGTTAGTTCGATGAATCCAACTTATGGACATATTGGTACATCCGTAACAATAAAAGGAAGTAATTTTAATACAATACCCTCAAATAATATTGTCGTTTTTGGAGCTACCGCAGGTACTGTAACTGGCTGTACCGATACATCAATTACAGCGACTGTTAACAGTGGTGCTAGCTACCAAAATGTATCTGTATCAAATACATTTAACAAAGAAGTTGCGCTAGTAAAGCCATTTAACACCACATTTGACTGTGGTGGTGAAATTGATTCCAATTCATTTGGTTTGCCAACCAACTATACGGCAGGTAATTCACCTCGCTCAATTGCTGTTTCCGACTTAGATGGCGATGGGTTGCCTGATGTGATTATTGCCAACAGTGCCGATAGCACAGTTTCCATTTTAAGGAGATTACTTGAAATCAATGGGTATTCATTTGCTCCACCTGTGCAACTGAATTGTAAAATGTCGCCACAAGATATTGCAATTGGTGATGTTACCGGAGATGGGAAAACTGATATAGCTGTTGTATCAAAAGATTCCAACATGGTTACTGTGTTTAGAAATACGCGTGTTGGAAATACGATTTCTTTTAATCAAAAAGTCAGTTTTCAAACAGGGCTTTCACCTAAAGGTATTAGTCTTGCTGATATTGACAGAGACGGACGATTGGAAATTGTTGTAACAAATGAAGGCGAAAATACGGTGTCGGTATTTAAAAATACAGTAACGCCACTTGGAGGTGTTTCTTACAATAGTAAAATAGATTTTCCTTCAGGAGTCTCTCCTCGATCTATTGTTGCTGAAGATATTGATAATGATGGGTTGGCTGATATAGTTACTGCAAATTATGGCGGAAATAATTTTTCTGTATTGAGAAATACTAGTTCAGGTGGGAGTATTTCTTTTGATTCAAAAGTTGATTTTACAACCGGTTCAGGTCCACAAGATATAAAGGTTGCAGATATAGATGCTGATGGAATAGACGATGTAATTGTTACCAATAATGGGTCGGGTACACTTTCAGTATTAAAAAACACTAGTAGTTCAGGAGCCGTTTCTTTTGCAAACAGTGTAGATGCGATAACTGGTATTGGGCCTATTAATTTGGCAGTAGGGGATATTGATGGAGATGGTTCTCCCGACCTTGCGGTAACAAACAATGGTTCTAATTCAATATCTGTGTTTAAAAACAATAGCACAATTGGTACTGTTTCGTTAGATTCAAAGGTTGATTTTGCAGCACTTTCGGCTCCAATAGGTGTTGTTGTTGGCGACTTTGATGAAGATGGGAAGCCCGACTTTGGAGCAACAAACGATAATGCTTTTTGCCTCCTTCTAAATACAACTCATATAGGGCCTAAAATAGTTGGACTTACTACGCATACTATCTGTAGTGGTAGCGCAGTAAACTTCTCTCTTGTTACAAACACGCCTTCAACCTATTCTTGGTCGGCAAATGATAATACTTTTACAACGGGTGAAAGCCTTACAAATCATACATCTTCAATAATCAATGATATTTTAGTTAATACCAGCGCTTCTTCACAAACTGTTACATACCCAATAGTACTTACATCTGCTGACGGTAATTGTGTGTCGACACCGCAAACATTACAGGTGATTGTATTGCCGCTACCCAATGCAAATGCGGGGGTAGATTCAGCCTTGACCTGTAATAATCCAACACTTCTATTAACCGGAAACTCAAGTGACTCCCCAGTTTCTTATCAGTGGAATCCACCAGCAGGTGCAACAAGCAATACACAAACTATAACAGCAAATACTGCTGGTACGTACACCTTAATGGTAACAAACAATACAACATTATGCTCGAATACCGATTCTGTGTTAGTGAGCTACGATACTATTACACCAATTATTACATGTCCGCTTAATTATCAAATTACAAATTGTATTCCTGGAACAGTTATAATTAACGGAACAACTGATAATATAACCGATTCTATCAAATGGTTTGGTTCAGGTATTCCTACTGATAATCCAGCTATAATATCCAACCAAAACAATTATTTGCTGTGGACAAAACGCAATTCTAATGGCTGTATAAATACAGCAACAGTAAGTGTAACAATCCAAACAGTAACACCCAGTATTGCTTTACCTATTGGTATGGATACATTGCCATTAATACCCATTTTAGATACGTTAACCTGTGCGCACGATTCCATTTTATTAAGTTTTACGGGAAGTACAGCCGGTTCGAAAATTGCAATTGTTCGTCCTGCTCCAATGAATGATACCGTTAATAATTACTCCTATGCGCTGTTACCAGGTATTTACAAAGCTATTATAAATGACACCGTGTCGGGTTGTGATGGGAACTCACTTTTATTTGAATTGAAAATAAATGTAACATTGCCACAATTAATTGCACCCGCGGTTACGCCCGAATTGAATTGCTCTGTTAATAGTGTTACATTAACTGGCATATCCGGAACTCCCAATAGTACTATTAACTGGACAGGACCTAATAGTTTTTCATCAACTAATCCGGCAATAGCAAATCAGCCAGGAGATTATGTTATAAGTGTTACAGATGTTGCAAATGGTTGTGTAAAATCAGATACGATTGCTCTTGTTTATCAAAACATGTTGTTATTAAACGGAAGTGCTGATACTACCATTTGTAAAGGTGATACTGCGCAACTGAATGTAGGTGCGGTTGGTGGAATAGCTCCGTTTGTATACAGTTGGAACAATAGCGTTGGTAGCTCGGCAACTGTAAATGTAAACCCTACTGATACAACCCATTATGTTGTTACCGTTACCGATGCTGCCGGGTGTGCAGGACAGGATACAATTACAGTAAACATACCCGCGGCTATTGCCGATTCAACATTGACGTTTCATTTGTGCGACCCTAACGTACCTAATGGCGAAATACAAATTTATGCGAGTAATGGAATACCACCTTATCAGTACTCGATTACAAATGGACTAAGCTTTCAATCATCACCAATATTTACTAATTTACCTTTTGGAAACTATCCAATTTTAATTACGGACGCAATGAATTGTAGTCATGTAGATTCTACAATTATCAACACACTTAGCCAAAAGCCAATTGCTGATTTTATTGTGAGTACAAACATGATGCAAGCCGATACATTTGTGGTGGTAGATATTAGTAATCCAAGGCCAGACACTATTTTATGGACATTCCCAAACACTGTTAATGTAATAGATAATAATGCCTTTGCTCCAGTTATTGTTTCTTCTGATACAGGAGCTGTTGACATCGGCATGGAAATTCATTTTGGCTCATGCATTATGTACCTAACAAAAAATGTTCAGTTTTTAAAAGCAGATTCGTTGTTAGCGTTACCAAACGGAAACGGAATAGAGGAAATTACACTTTACCCAAATCCAAACAATGGACAGTTTTCAGTAGAAGTAAAATTATACAAAAAGCAAACATTTGGCATATATGTGTACAATTCGCAAGGGATAGAGCAGGCCAGAGTTATTGTTCCAGAATCAAATTATAGTTTAAACTCAATTGCTATACCTAATCCTGTGCCTGGTACATATTTACTAAAAGTAATAGCTGAGTATGATTCAAAATCAAAAACAATAGTAGTAACGCAGTAACTATTGACTTATAAATACAGAATATAAAAGCATACAAAGCAAAAACGATTGACTATTAAAATGAAATTTAAAAATACATTACTTATTTTTTTTACTCTAAATTTTATTTTAGGAATCAATACCTATGCTCAAAACCTTGATAAAATTGGTAAAAAGGATATGGTGAAAGTAAACGGAGGATTAAATTTCAATTCGATATTTTTAAATACCAACAACCCTAATTCGACACGTGATCCACTTTCATGGTATATGAATGGCAATATCAATGTTTCTTTTTTAGATTGGAGCTTTCCGTTTACGTATAGTTATAGCAATCAACACAGCACCTATACGCAACCTTTTAATCAAACAGGGATTTCACCTACTTATAAATGGATTAAAGCACATGCAGGTATGGGTAACATGAGTTTTTCAAACTATACTTTTTCGGGAGTACCTTTTTTAGGTGCAGGGGTAGAGCTTACGCCTAAAAACTGGAAAATTGCTTTTATGTATGGACGATTAAAAAAAGCGATTGAATATGATGCGTTAACGGAGAATGATTTAAACATGTCGTACAAGCGAATGGGCATGGGGGCCAAAGTAGGTTACGAAAAAAGTGGATACGGACTAAGCCTTATCTGGTTTCATGCGAAGGACGAAAAAAATAGCTTAAGCTTTATTCCCGCAGTTACAGCAATTCAACCAGAGGAAAACACTGTTGTAAGTGCTAGTGCAAAAGCACCCGTAACAAAATATTTTAATGTAGAAGCCGAATATGCCCTCGCGGGATATACGCGCAATACGTTTTCGGAACTATTAACAAGTAATAGTTCGGGTAATAAATTGCCTTTTATTTTTCGGCCACATAGCAATTCTGAATTTTTTAGTGCATTTAAATCATCGCTTAATTTCAACTCCAAGAAATTTTCATGCGGTGTAAATTACGAACGTATTGCCCCTAACTATAAAACATTGGGTATTTACTATATGAACAATGATATAGAAAACATTACACTATCGCCACAAATGCGATTATTAAAGAATAAGCTAACTCTTGCTTTCAATACGGGCATTCAACACAATAATTTGAACAACGAAAAGCTAAGCACGGTAAACCGTGTTATAGGTTCGGGAAACATTTCATTTCAACCCAACAAACATTGGAATGCAACAGCATCGTATTCTAATTTCACAAGCTATTCTAAAAACAGACCTGCTACTGACCCCTTCTATCAACCTTCTCCGGTAGATACCATGAAATTTTATCAGGTATCACAAAATGCAAACGCTACCATTAATCATAATTTTGGAAAAACAACAGTAAAATATAATGTCATGTTAATGGCTAACTATCAAGTTAGTCAGCAGCAAACGGGTAGCATACAGGGCGAACCCATTACGCTTCTGAACGGAAACATAGCCTACGGGTTGGTACATGTAAAAACAAAAACAAGCGTTAGTATTAGCGCTAATGCAAACAATACAACTGTTTTAGGCAATAACACTGTTTATTGTGGGCCTGGACTAAATATCGGTAAAGCGTTTTTAGGCAACACACTAAATGTTACTTTTGGAAGCATTTATAATTTATCTTATACCAATAATAAAAGCGGAGGGTCGGTAATTAATGAACGCTTGAATATTGGCTATGCACCCAAAGTGAAAAACAAAAAATATGGTAAACCCAATTTGAGTGTGAGTGCAAATTACGTTTCAAAATTAAATGCACCAGCCGGTGTTGCATCACTTAATGAATTTACAGGCAATGTTAACTTGGGGTATACATTTTAAATATAGAACACTATTTTACAAATGTTTAAACATAAATTAAATTTAGTTGTTTTTGTAATTTGGTTGCTAAGCTCCCTTCCTATAATAGAGGGCTTAGGAGGGGCATGCTTTGCCCAAAACTACCCTGTGCAAATTACAACACAATTAGCATCACCTTTTAGCGGTTTTATACCAGATTACAGCACACCTGGAAACCAAAATCTAAAACTACTTGTAGTGTTTACCGATTTTACCAAACCAGTATATAACATCAAACTAAAAATACAAATTACCGGACAAGGTATAAACA
>JBASCV010000120.1:0-17224 GCA_049651825.1 Bacteroidia bacterium | reverse complement strand
CTTTGGAGATGCTAGTCCTGTTGTTAATATACTAAACCCCTCACATATTTATCCCGACTCTGGAACGTATAGTACAACACTCATCGTTCAAAGCAGTTACGGATGTAGAGATACTGTTACCAATAATGTTAAAGTTTATGGACTCCCTGTTGCGAATTTTACTTATCAAAATATATGCGTAAGCGATAGCGCAAATTTTACAAACACCTCAACACCTAATACTGGCTCCACACTCACTGGCTATGTATGGAATTTTGGAGACAACAGCCCAACAAGCACACTTACAAACCCAAAACACAAATACAATACCGAAGGCACCTATACCATCACACTCATTGTTTCCACAAACCATGGCTGTACCGACACCATTTCTAAAAACATTGTAATTCACCCTTTGCCAACACCTTTATTTACAACTAACACCGAAGTGTGTCATGGAAAGGTTGCTCTGTTTACCGAAAACTCATCCATAATAAACACAGATACACTTATGTTGTGGCAATGGAACTTTGGCGACAACTCTCCTATACTTAACCAACAACAAGTAAATGGTGGCCACCTATATGCTTCTACAGGTAATTACAATGTTACACTTACAGTTACATCTACATTTGGATGTATCGATTCTATTTCAGAATCAATAACAGTAAGGCCTAAACCTATAGCAAACTTTTCTAGTACTAACGAATGTTTTGGCGACTTAACCGAATTTTCTGATAGCTCTACAACAGCAACAGGAACAATAAACTTATGGAACTGGAGTGTTGGAGACGGAACTCCACCTAAAAGCACCCAAAACCCTTCACACACCTATGCAACAGCTGGTATTTTTGAAACAACGCTCATCGTACAAAACAATTATGGTTGTTCCGATACGATTAAAAAAAATGTCACCGTTTATTTTAACCCCGTTGCCAATTTTACTGCTCAAAACGTTTGTTTAAACGACTCCGTTTTTTTCATCGACTCCTCATTTGTTGATACATCGGCTTATATTGATGACTTTTTATGGGTATTCAATGATGGTAGCCCAACATCTAACGTAGAAAATCCTGTACACTTATATAACAATCATGGAATTTACAATGTTACATTACTTACAACAACCAATCAAGGTTGTACTGATGCAGTAAGCAACACCGTTTCTGTTTTCGACCCACCACAAACTTCGTTTTCATTCAATAATGTTTGCCTCTATGATTCTGCCGTATTTATAAACACATCTGCCAACCCAACAATGGGAACAATAGAAAGTCTTTTGTGGAACTTTGGAGACGGTACATTTAATAATTTCAGCAATCAACCACATCACCAGTACAATGCTGTTGGCGATTATCAAATTACGCTTATTACACGTTCGTCTAACCTTGCTTGTGCCGATACTATTCACGATTCTATTACTATATACCCAATACCGGTAGCAAATTTTACAGCTAATGATGTTTGTTTGGGCCAAAGTGTTAGTTTTATAGACTCTTCAACCGTTTCAAACTCAAACACTATAAACACCTGGGCGTGGAACTTTGATAACGGAGGAGCTATTAATAACCAACAAAACCCTTCAAATACTTACGATAATTTCGGACAATACACCGTTCAATTAATTGTTGCAAGCAATCACCAATGTAAAGATACCATAACACAAAACGTGGTTGTACACCCCAACCCTAGTGTAAACTTCGTTACCGAAAATGTTTGTTTAAACGACACGTCTTTCTTCACAAATCAATCTACAATAGACACAAACATAACAAATGATACAATCAACGCTTGGACCTGGAACTTTGGTGATAATAGCACCCAATCAACAACAACAAGCACTCAGCATCTTTACCAATCTGTTGCTACCTATACTGTTTCTCTTCACACATCATCAAACTTTGGTTGTGTTGACTCTGTTAGCAAAACCATCGTAATAAATCCAAATCCAACTGTTATTTTTTCTGCATCCGACACAATTGGGTGCGAACCGCTTTGTATTGGATTCAACAACTTATCAATTATTATTTCTGGCGGAAATGCTCAATGGAGTTGGGACTTTGGTGATGGAATTACTTCCACCAACGAAAATTCAAACCACTGCTATTTTAACGATTCCATTTTTTCTCAAAAACAATATTCTGTAAATTTAGTTGTGACATCTGATAGTGGTTGTGTTGCTCAAACAACAAAAACCAACTTTATTACCGTTTATCCGCTGCCTGTTGCCAACTTCAGTTTATTGCCAACAACAGCAACAATAACAAATCCTGTTATTGAGCTTATCGACTCCTCTATTGGAACAAACAGTTGGAATTGGAATTTTGGAGATAACGATACAAGTACATCATCAACACCACCACCCCACACCTATGCCGACACAGGAACCTATACTGTTCAACTAATAGTACAAACAAATTATCAATGCTTAGACACCGCTTATAATAATGTTGTTATAGAACCCGACTTTATGTTTTTTGTACCAAATGCATTCTCTCCTAATGACGATGGAGTAAATGATAGCTTTATCGGACAAGGAATATTTATCAACGAATTTAACATGTTTATTTTCGATCGTTGGGGAAATTTAATTTATCAAACCGATGACTTAAATAAACCATGGGATGGAAAAGTGAAAAATGGAGCAGAACCAGCACAAACAGATGTTTATATTTATTCCATAAACCTTACAAACTTTAAGGGCGATAAATACAAATACAAAGGCACAGTAACGCTAGTAAGATAGTTAAAAAAAACATTTTTTGTGTACTCAATACTTATTTACTAATTTCACAGTAAATGAACACCAAACAGCAAATAATTCGACTATTATACAGTTGCATTTTTTTAGTGCTTTTGTATTCTACTGCTTATGCTCAAAATTTTTCTAACAGAGGAAAAGATTTTTGGGTGGGCCATCTTGGTCATATTGATGGAACCGGCTCTAATTTTAAACTTTACATTTCCTCTACAGTAAATACTTCTGTAACAGTATCTGTACCACTTCAAAGCTGGTCAACAACAGCTAGCATTTCAGCCAACTCATTTGCAATTATTCAAGTCCCTTCATCAATTGGATATGTTGGCTGTTCCGATTGTACCGAACAACGAGGTATACACATTATATCTAATGATGATGTTGCCGTTTATGCACACATATATGCAAGCGCCCGTTCTGATGCAACATTGCTATTACCCACAAAGGCCTTGGCAAAAGAATATTTTGTAAATACCTATACACAAGCAAGCGGTCACAAATCCGAATTTTTAGTTGTGGCTAGTACCGATAGCACACAAATTGAAATTACACCTACAGCAAATACAAATGGTGGAAAACCTGCGGGTGTGCCATTTAACGTAACCTTGCAAGAAGGCGAAATTTATCAAGTTCAATCTAGCAACGATTTAACTGGCAGCCGAGTTCGATCAATAACCAACAATAACGATACGTGTAAAAAAATTGCTGTTTTTGCCGGTAGCACTTGGACCACCGTTGGATGTGCTGGCGCAGGAAGTGGCGACAATCTTTACGAACAAATGTATCCCATCAATACCTGGGGTAAAAATTTTGTTACAAGCCCCTTTAAAAGTAGAAGCGGTGATATGTTTCGAGTGTTAGCTGGTAGGAACAATACAACTGTAACAATTGATGGAGTAGTTAAAACACTCAATCAAACCGATTTTTTTGACACACTCCTTTTTAATGCCGCATACATTACTGCCGACAAACCAATTACACTTGCTCAATACGCGAGAACTCAAGACTGCGACAATAACACAGGCGACCCACTTATGATAATTCTTAGTCCTATAGAGCAAAGTATCAACAACGTTTTATTGTACAATTCTCCAGAACAAAACATTACAGGTAATTATATCAACGTTGTTATGAAAACAGCCGATATTGGGACATGCCTGTTAGACGGAAACACAATCACGTTTAATCCTGTACCATCAAATCCTATTTACTCCTATTCTCAAAATACAGTTACCGATGGAAGTCACACACTTGTTGCCGATAGCGGGTTTAATGCAACAGCTTATGGATTTGGAAATCCTGAATCATACGGATATCTTGCCGGAACAAATATTAAAACCATTGAATATCAATCGTTTTCCATTTCACCTAATCCACCCTGTGTTGGAACAATCGTCACCTTTGAAAGTAACACTAGCTACCAACCTACTGCATGGAAATGGAATTTTGGCGATGGCGACTCATCTAACCTAGAAAATGTAACCCATGTATACAGCAATCCTGGAACATATATTGTTACTTTAATTACTACAAATTCAAGTGCTTGTGTTCCAACTTACGATACATCTTCATACTCATTAGTAGTAAACGGAACACCTAATGTAAATTTTACTGCACCCGACATTTGTATTGGAGAGCCAATGGTTTTTACCGATAGCACCGCTATTGTTGAAAATGCAACGCTAACAAGTTGGAGTTGGAATTTTGGAGATGGAGGAAGTTCTTTATTACAAAACACGAACCATACCTACGCTACGTGCGATAGTTTTATAGTTAAGCTTATTGTTACTTCAAATAATGGATGTGTTGATTCGATTACTAAAAATGTTGTTGTGCATTGTTTGCCTGTGGCTGATTTTAGTGCCGAAAGCGTTTGTTTTAATACCGAAACCCTATTTATTGACTCGAGTGTTGCACCCAACACCGATTCAATTACTACGTGGAACTGGACATTCGGAGATGGAAACTATAGCAATAACAATTTACCTGGCCATACGTATGCTACACCAGGTATATTTCCTACAAAATTAGTTGTAACATCAAACTATGGCTGCTCCGATTCTGTTACAAAAAACGTTGAAGTATACCACAATCCAACATCTTATTTTACTGCAAACAACGTTTGTTGGGGCGATTCCGTATATTTTCACGACAGCTCAACAATTGTTGGTCCTGCATCTATAAATAGTCACTTATGGCTTTTTGGCGATGGAACACCAACGAACTCACAGGTTAACCCTGTTTATTTCTATTCCAATCCAGGAACTTACTCTGTGGCTCTTTTGGTTCAATCAACAGATGGTTGCAGTGGATTTTACGCACAAACAATAAACGTTTTTGATTTCCCCAAAAGTGTCTTTCAAGTAAATAATGTATGCTTGTACGACTCTGCATTATTCAATAACACCTCTGTTAGCCCATCAATGGGAAGCATTGCCTCATGGCTTTGGAGTTTTGGCGACTCCTCAAACCCTGATTCTATAAACTACAACACACAACACATTTATTCTTCACCAGGCGAATACGTTGTATCTCTAGTAACACGCTCCTCAAACCTTGCTTGTTCTGATACAACTACCGATACCTTAACCATTTATCCTTTACCAATTGCATCTTTTGTATCTGAAGAAGTTTGTTTAAACAACATAACCAATTTTACTGACTCATCAACAGTGCCTTTGGGTTCAATTATTGAGTGGGGGTGGGACTTTTCAGATGGTGAAAATGCTGTTAATCAAAACCCTACCCACACCTTTTCTACTCATGGAGCGCACAATGTTCAACTAATAGTAAAAAGCAGCAATGGTTGTTTAGACTCTATTACACAAATAGCAATAGTACATGCTTTACCTGATGCTCAATTTAATTTTCAAAATGTTTGTCACAACCAACCCGTTTTACTCACAAGCAACTCTTCTATACCCAACAATCCAAGTAGCGATATAATAACCAATTGGGCGTGGAGTCTTGGCGATAGTAGCAACACAATTAACACAGAAAATGCAAATCACCTATATGCTTCAGCTGGTAGTTATAACGTACAATTAGTTGTAGAATCAACATTCGGGTGTAAAGACTCTGTTGTGAACACCATTTTTGTAAACCCCAACCCAACAGTTGAATTTACAGCTACCGACACCATTAATTGCAGTCCACTTTGCACGACACTCCAAAACACATCTTTTGTTTCCACAGGAACGATTGCTTCATGGAGCTGGAATTTGGGTGATGGCTCTCCTGCCGAAAATATTCAAAATCCCACCCATTGCTACAACAACCAAAGCAACACAACAATTACCATAAGCCCCTCACTAACTGCAACTTCCGATAGCGGATGTGTAACCACAATAACAAAAAATAATTATTTAACAATTCTACCAAACCCTATTGCTCAGTTTAACACAAGCCCAACAAACGCTCCCATAACAAACCCTGTCATTACTGTTTCAAACAGTAGCACTGGTGCCGATTACTGGACTTGGAACTTTGGAGATAGTGATTCTTCATTCGTAGAATCTCCAGAGCCACACCTGTATGCCGATACGGGTATATATCAAATAACATTAATTACAAGTACACAACTAGGCTGTTTTGATACAACTCAACAAACCATTATAATAGAACCTTCTTTTTTGATATATATCCCCAACGCTTTTACACCCAATGGTGATGAAATCAACGATTCTTTTATTCCAAAAGGGGCTTATATAAATAAATTCGAAATGCTTATTTTCGACCGATGGGGAAATCTTGTTTATAAAACCGATGATTTAAACAAACCGTGGGACGGAAAAGTAAAAAATGGGGCAGAACCTGCACAAACAGATGTTTACATATACTCCATAAACCTTAGCAACTTTAAGAACGAGATATACAAATACAAAGGAACCGTAACCCTTATTAGGTAATTTTTGTTGAAAAAAAACAATAAAACTCGTTTCTCATACAACCTTTTTCTATTTTTTTACGTCTTGTTTAATAGAACTGGATAAATCCTTATTGAATGTTTATTGAACAATTTGTTTATTTTTCACTAACTTTAGAGTTCGAAAAGCGTATAAATAACTATGAATAGCACCTTTTTACATACTATAAAAATGAGCCTTATGCTTGTCCTAGTATTTATGGGCTATTCTGCGCATAGTCACTCGGTTCAGGTTACCTATTGTGCAAATTGTAATGGAGATTTACGTATTTGGGTTGAGCATTGGCACTCTACCGAAGACATCAACTCTACTACAATGACCTTAGAAGTTACTGTAAACGGAGTAACAACCACACAAACAGGCTCTCCCAATACTGGTGTTCAAGACACACCTAAAGCAGGCTTGCCTGGCTGTTCTACCCCACTTACTGTTTTTGGCTCCTGTCCTAACTACGCAAACACTTATAACGACTGGGTTGCTTACGATTTTACAGGCATGCCAACAGGTGTTCCAATTAACATAAAAATAATTTCTGGAAACTCGGCTTTTACTGATGACGGTTGTGGAATGTATCCGGCCGAAACAGGGGTTATTATTATTGACCCACCACCAGCAGTTTCAAATCAAGTAGGATGTAGCGGAAGCGCACAGCAACCCATAGGGCCTTTTACTTTTGCGCAAGGAAACACGTGGACAAACGACAATACCGCCATTGGACTCCCTGCAAGCGGAACTGGTGATATACCAGCATTTATTCCTCCTGCGAGCCCTACCACACAAGTTGCAAACATAACTATTTCAAACACCTGTGGAACATCTTCTTTTACAATTACAGTTAAACCCTCTCCTACACCTAATTTTACAGCACCGGGTATTCTAGGAAACACCGAAATACCATGCCCTGGACTCCCTGTAGCATTTAACGACTTATCAACCCCCGTGTCAGGCAGTAGCATCGCCTCTTGGACTTGGGACTTTGGCGATGGCTCAGCCCCAGTTACAGCACAAAACCCAACACATACATTTCCGTTAAGCCCAACAACCTATACAGTAACACTTACATCTACCGATGCCAATGGTTGTTCGCCAGATACTAGTCTAGTAATCGACATTTCAGGACCTAATGCTGAATTTACGGCAAGCAATGTTTGCGATGGCCAAAACGTTTCGTATACCGATGCATCTACCCCATCAAGTGATATAACAAATTGGAAATGGGACTTTAACAGTGATGGAATTATTGATAATACAACTCAAAACCCATCACACTTATTTTCAAGTTCTGGTTCTTATCAAACAGAACTGCTTGTGCAATCAAGTGCTGGCTGTTGGGATTCTGTAACACACACCATTATCGTAAACCCAAATCCTGTTGCAAGCTTTACGGCAACAAACCAATGTATAACACAAACAACCTCTTTTACAAATAACTCTTCCATCGTTTCGGGTGCAATAACGCAGTGGAACTGGAATTTTAATGATAGCTCACCAACAAGCGCCCAACAAACACCATCACATACTTATGCCACACACGGCACATACAACGTTTTACTTACCGCTACATCTGATAGTGGCTGTGTTGATACTGCTTCACAAAATGTAAATGTATTCGACACCCCTGTTGCAAACTTTAGCTTTGGAAATGTTTGTAAATACGACTCTGCTGTATTTATAAATTCTTCATCAAACCCAACAATGGGAACAATTGCATCCTGGAGCTGGAATTTTGGAGATGGCTCACCACTAAACACATCGGCAATAAGCCCTTCTCATTTATATCAAACACCTGGCACATACACTGTTACACTTATTACCAACTCTTCAAATTTAGGTTGTGCTGATACGTTAAGTAGCACTATTACAGCATATCCAGTACCTGTTGCAAACTTTAACTTTTCTGATGTTTGCTTAATAGATTCTGTTGAATTTTCTGATCTATCATCTGTTTCATCTGGCAACATTGTCTCCCGTTCTTGGAATTTTGGAGACGGAAGCCCCCTATCAACGGCAACAAACCCGCATCATAAATATACTAATTCCAACTCGTTTAACGTAACACTAATAGTAACTACCGATAATGGATGTATGGATACAATAAGCAAAATTGTTGTTGTACATGCAATGCCTATCATTAACTATAGTGTTGGCGATGTATGCTTTCAACAAAATGTGCTGTTCATGAATAGCACCACCATACTACCAACCGATACCATACAATACTACGCATGGAACATGGGAGATGGCAGCCCACTTCAAAACGTTCAAAACACATCCCACAATTACGCTGCATCTGGTAGCTACACAACACAACTAAAAGCCGTATCTACTTTTGGATGCGTTGACTCAATGAGCATTATTGTTGACGTGTTTCCGAAACCTATTGCAAACTTTACCAGCAATGATGATTGTAGTGGTATTACAACTGCTTTTATCGATGCATCATCTACTTCTTCTGGCACAATAAGCAGTTGGTTTTGGGATTTTGGAGATAATACCACACCTGCAACAACTCAATCGCCATCACATCTTTATACAGAAGCTGGCGTAAAACAAGTTACATTAATTGTGAACAATAGTTTTGGCTGTATTGATACCATAACCAAAAATACAACGATATTCTTCAACCCTATTGCTAGTTTTACGTACAGCAACGTTTGCTCTGGCGATACAATGTATTTTACAAACACCTCTACTGTTGATACATCTGCTATTATTACAAGCTACATTTGGGGGTTTGGCGACTCTGGCCCCAACAGCTTTATTGCAAGTCCATCTCACTATTATGTAAACCCTGGTAACTATACAGTAACACTAATTGCACAAACAGATGATGGTTGTTCTAGTGCAGCGATTGTACCTGTCAATGCTTTTGACGCACCTACAAGTTTGTTTAGTGTTAGCGATGGATGTCAAACCAACACATTTAGTTTTACCAATAACTCACTACCTCCAACTGCTGGAAATATTGCCAGTTGGTCGTGGAATTTTGGTGATGGCTCAGCACTAAACACCACAACACAAAACCCTAATCACAATTACAATCAGGCTGGCGTATACGAAGTAACACTAATTACCTATTCATCAAACTTGGGCTGCTCCGATACATTAAAAGACTCTGTAACCGTATTTAATAGCCCTAATGCTGCATTTGGCTATTACGAAGTGTGCGTAAACCAATCGATGAGCTTTATGGATTCTTCTACTGTTGGTGGCACGGCAACAATTACATCATGGAATTGGAATTTTGGTAGTGGCTATCCAACCAGCACAGCTCAAAACCCAAGCAATACATTTAGTAGTTATGGCTTATTACCAGTAAAATTAATTGTTACCACCATCAACAACTGCATGGATAGCGTAACCCAAAACGTATTAGTGCACCCTAACCCCACAGCAACTATTAGTGCTCCTAATACCTGTTTTGGGGATTTAACCGCTTTTACCGATTTGTCAACAATTCCTTCAAACCCAACAAACGATTTAATACAAACAAGAATTTGGAATTTTGGTGATGGAAGCCCTAATTATAATAACACCAACCCATTCCGTATGTATCCAGATACCGGAACGTACACCATACAGTTTATAATTGCTTCATCTTTTGGTTGCATGGACTCCACCACCGAAACCATAATCATACACCCTAAACCGCTTGTTAATTTTACATCCAGCGACACATTGGGCTGCGAGCCTCTTTGTATAAGCTTTCAACAAATGGCAAGCATAAGCAAAGGAAACAATGTTGCCTACCTATGGAACTGGGGCGATAATACCATGCCCGACACCACTTTAAATCCAGGGCACTGCTTTGTAAATAATAATGCTCCATCTATGGTTTACTACAATGTTTCATTAACCGTGGTTTCTGATAGTGGTTGCGCAACAATTCATACAAAAAACAATTACATTGCAGTTCAACCTCAACCAGATATTGCGTTTTCGGTATTGCCGTCTTTAGCAAGCATTGTAAACTCAACCGTTGAAATTGCCGACTCTACCATTGGAGCAACACTATGGGAATGGAACTTTGGTGACGACTCCACACACACCGACACACTTGTTGTTACGGATTCATTGTTCCACACCTATGCTGATACAGGAAGCTACAATGTTACATTAATTGCAACATCTGCATTAGGCTGTAAGGATACAGCCTACAGAAACGTTTACATAGCACCCGATGTAACTATTTACATACCAAGCGGTTTTTCGCCAAATGGAGACGGTAAAAACGAAATTTTTGTTCCTGTAGGCATTGCAATCAATAAGTTTGAAATGAGTATTTATAACCGATGGGGAAATTTTGTTTTCTATACCGATGATATTAATGAAGGGTGGGACGGGAAATTTAAAAATGGTGGAGCATTAGCACAAGAAGACACCTATGTTTATGTAATTAGAATTGTTGACGGGAACAAGAAAAAACATTATTTCAGAGGAGCAATTACTCTTGTAAGGTAAATCATAATTAGTATAATTTTATTGTGAAAATAACTTTTTTGGGGACGGGCACTTCTCAAGGCGTTCCGATAATCGCTTGTAATTGTGATGTATGTTTGTCTACAAATGATAAAGACAAACGCCTACGCTCGTCTATACTCATTGAAGAAAACGGTACAACATTTGTTGTTGATACCGGACCCGACTTTCGCCAACAAATGCTTAGAGAAAAGGTTTCAAATGTTGATGCCGTTTTGTTTACACATGAACACAAAGACCACCTTGCGGGCTTTGATGATATTAGAGCATTCAACTTTATAAATAAAAAAAAAATGGATGTATATGCATCCGCAAGAGTTCATGAAGCCATAAAGCGCGAATTTGCTTACATTTTTAGCGATTTTAAATACCCTGGTATTCCAGAAATCAATCTTTTTTTGCTTGAAAACAAACCAACCATTATAAATAATGTTGTTGTAACACCAATAGAAGTGATGCACTACAAGTTACCTGTTTTTGGTTTTCGTGTAAACAACTTCACCTACATTACCGATGCAAACTTCATTTCTGATGAAGAAAAAGAAAAAATAAAAGGCTCAGAGGTATTGGTATTAAACGCATTAAGAAGAGAAACACATATTTCTCATTTCACGTTAAAACAAGCCATTGAACTAGTTGAAGAGTTAAAACCTAAAAAAGCATACTTTACCCACATTAGTCATCAACTGGGTTTACACGATGAAGTACAGCTTGAACTGCCCTCAAATATTGAGTTGGCTTATGATGGACTAAAAATAGAACTCTAAAGTTTATTTAGATTTTGTGTAATTAATATTGTAATGCAAGCCCCTGCTTTCTTTTCTTAAACGAGCATGTTTTATGATGATGTAAGCAACGTTTATCAAATTACGAAGTTCGCACAGCTTGGGCGAAATCGTTGTTTTTAAATATAAGGCTTCGTTTTCTTTGTAAAGTATTTCTAGTCTATCAAACGCTCGTTGTAAACGAATATCTGAGCGAACTATGCCAACATAATACGTCATTATTGATTGCACCTCCCTGAGTGTTTGTGTAAGCAATACCATTTCTTCGGGGTAATGCGTTCCATCAGCATTCCAAGCAGGAATATTTTCGCAAAAAGCTATTGTATTTAGTTGTTGTACAGAATGTTGTGCTGCACGGTGCGAATAAACAACCGCCTCAAGCAAAGAGTTAGATGCCAACCTGTTGGCTCCGTGTAAGCCTGTTGATGCACATTCGCCAACAGCATACAAGTTTTTAATTGAACTAAGCCCGTCAGTATCTACCTTTATTCCGCCACACATATAATGCGCAGCAGGAACAACAGGAATATAGTCTTTCATCATATCAATACCCAAACTAAGGCACTTTTGATAGATGTTTGGGAAATGCTTAATCAGCTCTTCTTTATTTAAATGACGACAATCAAGATAAACGTAATCCTCACCACGAATTTTCATTTCGTTATCAATTGCGCGAGCAACAATATCACGCGGAGCAAGTGATTTTCGAGGATCATACTTATGCATAAACTCCTTCCCATCAATTGTTTTTAATATCCCACCAAAACCCCTAACGGCTTCCGATATTAAAAATGAAGGTTTTTCTCCTGGGTTGTAAAGCGAAGTGGGATGAAACTGGTAAAACTCCATGCCTTCTACCTGTCCTTTTGCGCGATATACCATTGCCACACCATCGCCAGTTGCAATAGAAGGATTGGTGGTTGTAGAATATACATTACCCGCTCCACCAGTTGCCATAACGGTAATTTTAGCCAAAACCGTTTCAATAGCGTTGGTTTTTAAATTTAGTACATAGGCTCCATAACATTCTATTCCGGGTGTCTTACTATTTACTTCTATACCTAAATGATGTTGGGTAAGAATATCGATAGCAAAATGATGATCTAAAATTTTAATGTTCGGATGACTGTGAACCGCCTCCAACAAGGCTCGCTCAATTTCAAAACCTGTATTATCTTTATGATGTAAGATCCGATGCTCTGAGTGCCCACCTTCTTTAGCTAAATCATAAACCCCTGTTTCTGTTTTATCAAAATTTGCCCCCCACTCAATAAGCTCGTTAATGCGCTGAGTAGACTCGGTAATAACCATTCTCACCACCTCTTCATTACACATTCCATCACCAGCAATAAGGGTATCTTGCACATGTTTTTCGTACGAATCGGGCTGATACATTACCGCAGCAATACCGCCTTGAGCATATTTTGTGTTACTTTCATCTTCATTCGCTTTGGTAATCATACAAACGCTACCATACTTAGCAACTTTTAGAGCATAACTCAAACCCGCAATACCCGAACCAATAATTAAAAAATCTGTTTTTTTATTCATTCTTTCTTAGAAACTGCCCACACTAGATTTATTCAATTTGCATGAGCAAAAGATTTACTACTTTTTTATTATTACTTTTGTATCCGAAAGCAAGGCAACAAAATTACTAAATAGATTTGAAGCCGTTTTATAAAAACAAGAAAATGACCTCATTAGTAAAAAAACCAATTGTTATATACGCAGAAAGTACACCAAACCCCTATTCAATGAAGTTTGTTGCAAACCAATTGTTGGTGGCAAATGGTGGAACGGCACAATATTTATCTAAATCTGAAACCGCAGGAGCTCCTTTAGCAGCAAAACTGTTTGATTTTCCGTTTGTAAAAGCTGTTTTTTTAGCTAGCAATTTTGTTACTGTTTCAAAAAACGATATGGTACAATGGGAAGATGTAATACACGAGCTACGCGATTTTATCCGAGTTTACATTAGTGAAGGACGCCCAGTGATTACAGAAATGCCGGTATCAGAAATGCCTGTAGATAGTTCTTTTAAGGAAAAAAAAGAAGTATTTACTGAACATGCAGCTCCCACAACAGAAACGGAAGCAAAAATTGTTGAAATTTTAGAACAATACATCCGTCCGGCTGTTGAAGGAGATGGAGGTAGTATAACTTTCAAAAGCTTTTTAAATGGTGTGGTAACGGTTCAGTTAAGAGGCGCTTGTAGCGGTTGCCCATCATCAACCATAACCTTAAAAGCAGGAATTGAGGCTTTGCTAAAAAAAATGGTTCCATCGGTACAAGAAGTTATTTCAGAAGCGATGTAATGATTTTAGAGCCATAACCAACTGGTTATCAAGCAAAAAGATATTTTATTGTCATAAACAGTCACTTAAAGCATTTTTTAGCTTAAAAAATTTGAATATATAAAAATTTTACTACTTTTACGCGTCAATTTTAGCAAGAAAAATAGAAGTTGAATGAAGAATAAGCTACTCTTACTTGGTGTTTTCTTATTATTGGGGCATTTTGCTTCTTTTGCTGACTGTCCTGGCGACACCGCAAGATTCACTACAATTGCTGGCGTTTGTAATAGTAAATCGGTTTCTTTTGTTAACACATCTGTAGGAACAACTACCTATTTTTGGAACTTTGGAGACGGTACAACTTTAGCTGATACTTCAAACCTGCAAAATCCTCCAGCATATATTTATCCAACCAATGGAACTTATACTGCAACTTTAATTACTGATCGAAATACACTTTGCGCTGATACATTTTCAATGGTTGTAAATATGGCCTATGCAACAGCCTCATTTACAAGCAATTCGCCACAATGCATTACCAATGCGGTTGCTTTTACCAATAGTTCTGTTGTGGGTCCTGGTAGTACCATTACAAATTACAAGTGGAATTTTGGTGATACAGGCAATGCCGACACGTCAAACCTTCAAAACCCTTCTTACACATATAGTTTCGGGAATAATTCCTTCTTAGTAAAATTAGTTGTAACTAGCTCAAACGGATGTAAAGACTCCATTTCAAACTCGGTTGGCATTCAAAACGCTGTTGTTGTTAATGCAGGAACTAACATTACCACTTGCGACAATAATACTACCGTTAACTTGGTTGGTAGCATTCAAAACGCTGGCGGTGGATTTTGGACAGGAAGCGGAAGCTTTTCAAGCACCACATCGCTAACCCCTATTTACACACCAACCCAAGAAGCAAAAGACAATGGAGTAGACACCCTTACACTAACATCTTTTAGTAGCCCTTATTGCCCAAATAAAACAGATACTGTATTTATATTTTTTAACCCAGGCCCAACAGCAAGCGTTGGCTCGGATATTATTGTTTGTCAGGACGTTGCTGCTATTCCTGTAACCGCAACACTAAACGGTTCAACAGGTGTTGTTTGGCACACCAATAGCACAGAAGGAACATTTACTGACGACAGCTTAATTACAACTTTTTATCACCCAAGCGCAACAGATACAGCAACAGGAAGTGTGGATTTATATGTAATTACTACAGGAAACGGAATATGCGCATCTACAACAGATACACTAACCGTATATTTTACACCAGTACCAACAGTGCTAATCAAAACAGAAGATAGCGTTTGCTCAGGAATTGCAATTGCATTAGATGTAACAACATCAACTGGTGAAGGAACTTGGTCCGCTAGCGGAACAGGTACATTTTTACCAGACAATACTACTTTAAACGGTGTTTACTACCCTACTGCTGCTGATAATCAGGCAGGTATGGTAACACTTTATTTCACATCTAGCAATAATGGTGACTGCCAACCTGTTGTAGATTCGCTTGTTGTTACAATAAAACAATCGCCAACAGCTGCATTTGGTGCCGTAAGCGCTTGTGCAGGTGATGCTGTTCAATTTAACGACAGCTCAACAGCCGCTGGTACTATTACTAACTGGAATTGGGTATTTGGAGATTTGAGCTTGCCTAGCTTAAGTCAGTCACCAAGTCACGAATATAGTAGCTGTGGCTCCAAAACAGTTACCTTAGTTGTTACCGCAGATAATGCCTGTATAGACACCAAAACACAATCAGTTACAGTATATTGCATTCCTGTTGCTAATTACACTGCTATTGGCGTTTGTTTAAAAGAGGGAACAGCATTTACAAATACCTCAACAGTAAGTAATTCAACCATTGCAACAACAAACTGGGATTTTGGCGATGCTACAACAAGCACAGAAAACAACCCTAGTCACATGTTCCCTAACAGTGGATCTTTTGTGGTTACTTTGGTTGCAACATCGGCTCAAGGATGTTTGGATACATTAACACAAACCGTAAGCCTTGTTGCTGGACCAACAGCAAACTTCACCATTAGTGATGCTACTGCTGAAATTTCGCAAGAAATTAACTATCAAGATGCATCTAGTGGAGCCGTAGATTGGTTATGGAATTTCGGAGACGGTTCAAGCACATCAACATTAACAAACCCTAGCCATACATATACCATTGGAGGTGTTTACGATGTGTGTTTAATTGCTACAGACCCTAGCGGATGTATGGACACCATTTGTCAGCAAGAAATTGTTGCAACAAAGGTTCACGGCCCATCAGCTTTTTCGCCAAACGGTGACGGTCAAAATGATATTTTTTATGCAATGGGTGGACCATTCAAAAAAATTGAATTTAAGGTGTATAATAATTGGGGAGAAGTTATATTCATGTCAGACAAACAATCATTGGGTTGGGATGGAAAATACAAAGGAATTGACCAAGCGGTTGGTGTTTACGTATATACAATTATTGGAACAACGGAAGACGATAAAGAATATAAGCTATCTGGTGATATAACTTTATTACGATAATATTGTTGTTGATTTGATACTCAAATCAACAACAAAACGAATAAAAATTAAATGAAAAAAGGAAGTGAAATAAAAAACAAATTGTTTACCCTACTTGGTGGTAAAATAGGAGCATTGCTTTTATTTCTGTCGTCTGCTGGTTTTGCTCAAGATTTTCAGCTTTCTCAGTACGATGCACCTCCTCTATTTTTGAACCCAGCAATGACGGGCATGTTTGATGGGTACTATCGCGCACATGTTCACTACCGAACTCAATGGGCTGCTGTTGCAAGCAAACCATTTACTACTGCAGGTATTTCTTTCGATATGCCTATCAAAAAATTTGGTGTTGGAGCTCAAATTATGAACTTTAGTGCTGGCGCAGGCCGATACAATGTTACAAGTGCATTACTTTCATGTGGTTACGACCTTGTGTTTGACAAAGAAAACAATCATCACTTAGCATTAGGA
>JBASCV010000119.1:0-2374 GCA_049651825.1 Bacteroidia bacterium | reverse complement strand
GTATTTACCTCTACCCCTACTTTGTTTACACAACTTTCAACCACTTCATCCAATTTCTTTTTTATTTCATACTGGTCAACATCGTGTTGATATTGGCCTACCCCTATTGATTTGGGGTCAATTTTCACTAACTCTGCCAATGGATCAGCTAATCTGCGACCAATGGATACGGCACCACGCACCGTTATATCTTTATCAGGAAACTCCTCACGAGCCACATCCGATGCTGAGTAAATAGATGCACCACTTTCGTTTACCATAATGATATTAATATCTTTTGGCAAACCCTCTATACCACGAACAAACGATTCGGTTTCGCGCCCTGCAGTACCATTTCCAATAGCAATTGCCTCAATATTATATTTGGCGCAAAAAGCAAGTATCTTTTGTTTCGAATCAAAAATTTTATTGGTTTCATGCGGATAAATAACAGTATCTTCCAATAATTTTCCCTGTTTATCCAAAGCAACCACTTTACAACCGGTTCTAAAACCAGGATCGATAGCCAATATGGATTTTTGTCCGAGTGGCGAAGCTAATAATAACTCGCGTAAGTTTTCAGCAAATACAATAATTGATTTTTCATCTGCAAGTTCTTTGGTTAGCATACGCATTTCCGATTCAATAGAAACTTCCATCATTCGGCTATAACCATCAGCAATTGCCAATTTCACTTGATTTGCAGCACTATTATCAGCTTTTATAAATTGATGATTTAAAATATCCAATGCAGCCTCTTCAGGAGGAGCAATTGTAATGGACAAAATATCTTCATTTTCGCCTCTGCGCATGGCCAACATACGATGCGATGGGCAACTCATTAGAGGTTCTTCCCAATCAAAATAATCTTTATACTTTTCCCCTTCTATTTCTTTTGCTTTAAAGACTCTACTTTTTATGGTTGCCTGCTCTTTAAATAGCTGACGAATTTTTTCACGCGCTTCGGCATTTTCATTTACCCATTCAGCAATTATATCACGTGCTCCATCCAATGCATCATCTGTTGTTGTTATTTCTTTTTCTGCTGAAATATATTTTGCTGCTTCCTTATCAATATCAAACTTTGTTTGCTCAAATAAAATTTGAGCCAGCGGTTCTAATCCTTTTTCTTTGGCAATAGATGCACGCGTTTTACGTTTAGGTTTATAAGGGAGATAAATATCCTCAAGCGTTGATAAGGTTTCTGCCGCCCTTAATTGTACTATTAATTCGGTAGTTAATTTTCCTTGACTTTCAATAGATTCAATAATAGCTTCTCTTCGTTTTTCCAACAAACGTAAACGCTCTATTTCATCACGCACTTTAGCTACCAGAACTTCGTCCATACTACCCGTCATTTCCTTACGATATCGTGAGATAAATGGAATTGTAGCTCCTTCATTTAATAATGATACAACTGCTTCAACCTGCGTTTCTCTTACTCCAAGCTGGAGTGCTATTTTTTTATAAAAGTGTGATTCTGACATATTTTTATCTGATATAATTATTACAAATATACCACCTTAAAAGGTTAATGTTTACAATATTTTCGAACGATTTATTAAAAAAAATTGTTGAAAATTTAAAATATATTTTTTTGCTTTTTTATGGAATTTGTAAATGAAACGCATCTACAAGTAAAAACGTTGTTATGAAAAATCAAGAAAACATAAAAATTAGTATTCCCAATATCTGTAATGAAGATTGGAATACAATGAAACCTAACGAAAAAGGCGCATTTTGTGAAAAATGTTGTAAAACAGTGATTGATTTTACAACAAAATCAACCCAAGAAATAACAGAACTGATAAAAAACAGCGCAAATAAAACATTTGTGGTCGTTTTTTATCAAACCAAATTAATGAGTCACAACATGGCTTAACAGCTGTTAATCAAAGCTCGACACAAACAATGCAAATTAATTTTAGAATGTATTCGTTTGCAATTGCTGTATTTATTGTATTTGGAACAACGTTATTCAGTTGTTCTACAAGCAAGAATACTGGAGAACAAATTATATGTAACGACACATTAATTACAAAGGATAAAGTGAGTGATATAGAATATACAATTATGGGTGAAATAGCTCCTGTTCAAAATCAGGACTCAATACCAGTAGAAAGCGAACCTAAAGAGTATAAAATGGGAAAAATAAAAAGAGAATAAAAATGTTTTAAAATAAAAATGCTCACCAACAATAATTGGTGAGCATTTTTATTTAGTTGAGTAAAACTATTTGTTAACAGTTTTAGACAAATCAGCACCAGCTTTAAATTTAGCTACTTTTTTAGCAGCAATTTTAATAGCTTTTCCTGTTTGTGGGTTACGGCCAACTCTTGCAGCTCTTTTAGATACTGAGAAAGAACCAAAACCTACTAATGCAACTCTGTCACCT
>JBASCV010000118.1:0-7089 GCA_049651825.1 Bacteroidia bacterium | reverse complement strand
CAACAGAATCAACCCCTCTCATTTCCGAAAGTATTCTTTTTAATATTCCAAATTCAAAAAAGATAAGATGCTCTTTGGGAATAAAATTAGGATCCATGCCAGTACCTTTATCTTCGCTACCACCAATTGAAATAAGTTTGCCTTTAGGTATATCCATTACACTATACATTTAGTAAATACAAGCATTACAATTAACATTGCCTATAACTATATTGCTTAAATAATTCTATAATTTTTATCTATAAAAATCTGGTTGTAAATTTAACGTAATCATTGCAATTACATAACTATATTTTAGTGTTTATAAAATTGTTTTGAACAAGTTTGTGTTTACAAAAAATAAATACGTATCTTAATAAAAAATTAATGTAGCGGTATGCAAATAGTTGAAATTAAAGTAATGAGAGGCCCTAATTATTGGTCGATACGTAGAACAAAACTGATTGTAATGAAATTGGACTTAGAGGAAATGGAAAATTTCCCTACCAACAAAATAGATGGTTTTAATGAGCGTATTCAACGAATGTTTCCATCAATGATTTCGCACCGTTGCTCTGAAAAAACAGAAGGGGGCTTCTTTCTACGAGTGCGTGAAGGCACTTGGATGGGGCACGTGATTGAACACATTGCACTTGAAATTCAAACCCTAGCAGGAATGGATTGTGGCTATGGGCGTACAAGAGGTACAGGCAAAAAAGGTGTTTATAATGTGGTTTTTTCCTATATGGAAGAAAAAGTGGGTATTTATGCCGCTAAAGCCGCTGTTAGAATTGCTGAAGCACTTATAAAAGGCGAAGTATATGATTTAGATACCGATATACAAACCATGCGCGAAATAAGAGAAGATGAGCGGTTTGGCCCTAGCACCGGTTCAATTGTTGACGAAGCCATTGCACGCGACATCCCTTTTATTCGCTTAAATGGCGAGTCATTAGTACAATTAGGGTATGGTAAAAATCAAGTGCGCTTTCGTGCAACAATGACCGACCGCACTAGCTCCATTGCCGTTGATTTAGCTAGCAATAAAGATGAAACCAAACGTATGCTAAAAGAAGCTGCAATACCTGTTGCTAAAGGCGTTTGCATTTCACGTATCGAAAGTTTAGCTGAAGCAATTGATTCTGTTGGATTTCCGCTTGTGATAAAACCATTAGATGGCAATCATGGTAAAGGTGCATCTATCAACATTAAAACAGTTGAAGCAGCCAACGAAGCCTTTGAACATGCGAAAAAATATTCACGTAGAATTATTGTAGAAAAATTTATTTCTGGCTTTGATTTTAGAGTATTGGTTATCAATAATAAATTTATTGCAGCTGCATTACGTGAACCTGCTCATGTTATTGGAGATGGTATTTCTACCATTCAACAACTTATTGATATTGAAAACAAAGATCCACGTAGAGGATATGGACACGAAAACGTGCTAACCCTTATAACCATTGATAAAGAAACAACCGACCAATTAGCAAAACATAATTATACCTTAGAAACCGTATTGGCAAAAGGTGAACGCTGTTATTTAAAAGGCACAGCCAACCTTAGTACAGGAGGTACATCTACTGATATTACCGACATTGTACACCCACACAATATTTTTATCTGCGAACGTATTTCACGCGTTATAGGTTTGGATATTTGTGGTATTGATATTATGGCTAAAAACCTTAGCGAACCACTTGAAATTACAGGTGGTGTAGTACTTGAGGTAAATGCTGCACCAGGGTTCAGGATGCACCTTGCTCCTGCCAAAGGATTACCACGCAATGTGGCTGCACCAGTAATTGATATGCTTTACCCTCCAGGGAAAACGTGTAGAATTCCCATTATAGGTGTTACAGGAACTAACGGAAAAACAACTACTACCCGACTCATATCGCACATTGTAAAAAACAATGGATTTAAAGTTGGTTACACAACATCCGATGGTATTTATGTAGGAAATTCTATGCTTTCCAAAGGAGATACCACCGGCCCTGTTAGTGCAGAATTTATTTTAAAGGATCCTACTGTTGAATTTGCTGTGTTAGAAACCGCTCGTGGTGGGATACTTAGAGCAGGATTAGGTTTTAGTAAATGTGATGTAGCAGTTATGACCAACGTTCAAGCCGACCACATTGGTTTATCCGACATCAACTCGGTTGAAGAAATGGCTAAAGTAAAAGCTGTACTTATTGAAAGTGTAAAACGTGATGGCTATGCAGTTTTAAATGCCGACAATAAACATTGTGTTGAAGTAGGTAAACACGTATCCTGCAAAATTGCCTATTTTAGTATGGATGAACAAAACCCCATTATTGTTGAACACTGCAAAAAAGGGGGTATTGCAGCCGTTTATGAAAATGGCTATATCACTATAAAAAAAGGGGAATGGAAATTTAGAATTGATAAAGCTAGCCATGTTCCACTTACATTTGGGGGTACGGTAAGCTTTATGATTCAAAATGTTTTAGCCGCATCACTGGCCGCTTACGTGTATGGTTTTAAAATTGAGGATATACAAACACCTTTAGAAACCTTTATACCATCGCCAGCGCAAACTCCTGGCCGAATGAATATATTCACATTTAAAGATTTTAAAGTGATGATTGATTTTGCTCATAATCCTGATGGATTCAGAGGTATAAAAGAATTTTTAACAACCATCGATTCTACAGATAAAATAGGCATCATAACTGGTACGGGCGATAGAAGAGATGAGGATATTAGAGAATTAGGAAAACTATCAGCCCAAATGTTTAACCATATCATTATCCGACAAGATAAATTTTTACGAGGCCGACAAGCAGATGATATTGTAAGCTTGCTTGTAGAAGGTATAAAATCAGTTAATCCTAACCAATCGTACGAATATATACCTAAAGAAATTGATGCCTTAAAACATGCATTTTCTATCGCCAAACAAGGCACCTTTATAACAGCATTAAGCGATGTTATTGATAACGCACTGGATGTTGTACAAGCACATTTAGATAAGGAAAGAGGGCAATAATAATATACAATAAACGTTATAATAGTTATTTGCTTTTATACTATTTGTGTAGTAATTTTCGTTGATGAAACGATAGAACAGGTATTGTTATAACAACTATCTATATATAATTTGTGTTAAATCGATTAAGCATATATATAACAACTATTTTATTGGTATTTATTTCTTTTGCAATACAAGCACAAGATGAAGAGGATACCTTAGCGCTTGATTTTATTAATACTGATGATGTAATTATGCCAAGAGCGAGAAAATATTATTTATTTTCTCCTAGAGTATCGCTTACTGTACCTCACCCAGTAGGAAATGATGCATTTAAAAAATCATTTGTTGGTATATATGAACTAAATGCAGGCTTAAATTTATATTTCTTTAAAGGGTTTTATGCCGGTGCTACTTTTAAAAATAATCGTTTAAATATCAATCAAAAAGAAATAAAAGATTATAATGCTAGTATGCACATGAATGGCGCAGCAGTAAAAGTGGGTAGCGATTTTTATCTAAATGAAAATAATACAATATTGCTATCGACATCGTTTGCCGCAGGACAAAACACCACCAATTTTAATTCGTTGGTTTGTAAAGACCCAAACAATATTCCTGCTATTACTAGTTATAAAACTATTTACTATGAACCAGAAGTTACTTTGTTTTTATTTTTAGAACCAAATTTTGCAATTGGAATAACTACTTTATACAATTCATCTAATAAAATTTTTGATCCCTATGAATTGTGCTTAAACGAATGGGGTAGCTTTAATAAAACCAATACAGGCCGAACAAATTATATAAGTTTTGGATTCGGCTTTTATTACGGATTTACTACTCGCAAAAATTAAATAATGACCGATTTATTAAAAATTAAAGAGCTGTTATATTTACAGTGTGCTAACTATGTATCGCAGCGATTAAAAATAGTTCAAACAGCAATTGATTCGGCAGGAGAAGCAGGAAACGATGAAACAAAAAGTAGCGCAGGCGATAAGCATGAAACAGGCAGAGCCATGATGCAACTAGAACAAGAGAAAAACGGGAAACAACTAAAAGAAGTACTAGAGCTTCAAAAACTATTTGAAAAAATTATTCCTTCAAAAAAATCAACCAAAGCCGAACTAGGCGCATTGGTAATAACAGACAAGCAATTTTTTTACATTTCAATTAGTGCCGGAAAAATAGTAGTAAATAATCAAACCTACTGGGCATTATCACCACAAGCACCGTTAGCAAATAAATTGATTGGACTAAGTGAAGGAGAAAAAATGGAATTTAATGGTAACACTTACAACATAAAACAGATTTTATGAAGACTAGCGATCAATCTCTTACAAAAATCTCAAAAAATAAAAAAGCCTGTTTATTTCAAACAGGCTTAGTAGTTTTTATTCAGCTTTTTTAGCTGCGGCTTTCTTTGGTGCTGCTGCTTTTTTAGGAGCTGCTTTTTTTACTACAGCTTTTTTAGTAGCTCCTGCTTCTGACGATGCAGCTGAAGTTGCTTTTTTTCTTGGTCTAAGAACTCCGTAAGAGCCCATTGAAATTTTACCTCTGCGGGTTTTTTTATCTCCTTTTCCCATAATAGTTTAGGTATAGTTTAGTTTATAATTACAAATGTACACGAATTTTGCAGAAAATTGCAAACTTCGTAATTCAAATTAAAGTAATTTATGGTAAGCGCCTGTTTAAATTTTATTTAAATAGGCGCGTATTGGGAACACACAGTCTTCGAAAGGCTCAGAATGACAAGGTGTATAGTAATATTCGTCTTTTAAAAATATACGGAAGAACGTTGAAATGACGATACTGTATTTTATAAAAAAATTAAAACAGCCTATACAACTATACTTGTAAGTGTTTAGTGTATGCCATTGTTTCGTTTAGCATAAAAATCTTTTTCAATCAAATCAACTTTACGAATAGAATTTTTTAACCATATTAACTTTAATTTTTCTTTTTCTTCTTCGTTTAAATGCCAATCAACACTATTAAGTTGATGTAACTTAGTAACCAATGTATGTAAGCAAATAGCTGCAGATACTGAAATATTAAAGCTTTCAGTAAAACCAAACATAGGTATTTTTACAAATTCATCGGCATGTTCTCTTACTGTATCTGAAATACCTGTTAACTCTGTTCCAAAAAACAATGCTAATGGCTTATCTACAGGCAAATCCCATATACTACAATCTTTTTCGTGTGGAGTGGTTGCAACAATTCGATACCCTTTTTGTTTAAGTTGTTGAATACATTCCAATGAATTGTTTTGGTGCTTTTTGTACTTATGCACAGTTAACCATTTTGGCGAACCAAGTGCTATATCTGGATGAACGGTATATGCGTTTTTATTTTCAACAACATGTATGTCCTGAATACCGTATATATCACACGAACGCAGCACAGCACTTGCATTGTGCGGTTGATACAAATCCTCTAATACAATTGTTAAATGACGAGTACGAAAATTTAGCACTTCGTCAAATTTTGTGCGCCTCGTTTTCGACACAAAATCCGACAAATATTCAATTAACTCTCTGTTAAGTGCTCTCGTTTCCACGAACTTTTTGTTTTTAAAATACTTATTAATATTTTATTCGGATTATGTACAACTAATCCTTACTTCATTTCTCTATCAACTCAAAAGCCCCTGTGCGCTGTCATTTCGAGCCTATCGAGAAAGTGGGGCGCTTGATATCATTTATCAAAAAAAGCTCCTACGCTTTCCCATTTGACTTTGCAGCCATATTGGCAATACGATACAATAATCGAGCACCAACATTTGCATCCCACTCATCATCCCCTGGGGCAATTTCGTTGATATCAAAAGCTATTATTTTTTTACCTGCATCAACTAACTTTTCTATTAGCATCAACACTTGTTCAAATTCAAAACCGCCAGCAACAGGCGTTCCTGTGTGTGGACAAAGTTTAGGGTCTAAACCATCAATATCAAAACTTAAGTATACTTCATTAGGAAGTGTTGCAATAATATCATTACAAATGGCAGCCCATGTTTTGCCTTCATATTGTTGTTGTTTTATATCACGGTCGAAAAAAGTAACAATACGTCCGTTTGAATTTTGAATCACATCGTATTCAAACTCACAATAATCGCGAATTCCAACCTGCACCAATTTTGATACTTGCGGAATTTTAATTGCATTGTACATAATAGAAGCATGCGAAAATTCAAATCCTTCATACGCATCACGTAAATCGGCATGAGCATCAATTTGCAAAATTGCAAATGAATTGTGCTTGTCGGCCAATGCTTGCATTAAGCCTAATGGCGTACTATGGTCACCACCAAGTAATGCTACTATTTTATTTTTATTAATAAAATTGAGTGATTTATTTTTCACCCATTGATTTAATTTTAAACATTCTGCATTTACTTCTTTTTGAATTTCTTTCATTACATCGCTTGTATCAGCCGTTTCACCTTCTTCAAGCATTGTTATATAATCTTCCGATTTGCGTCTGAGTGTTTCACTTTTTGTGGCAATTTCTTGAGATACTTCATCCATTGCAACCCCAATTTTCCAAGCATCTTTAATTTTAGGGTCAAACAAATCAACCTGAAAAGATGCGTCATAAACAGCTTGCGGGCCTGCAGCGGTTCCTGCACTGTATGAAACAGTTACTTCCCAGGGTACGGGCAATATTACTACTTCGGCTTCATCTGTAGTAAAAGGCAATCCATAAATGTTGTTATTGGCATCACCTAAGGCGTTAGGGTCAAAATTGTTTATTTTATCTTGTTTGCTCATTTTAATATTTGGGATATGAGGTGTTAAATTATGATAATTTTAAATAACTGTTTTTATAAATTTAAGTTTGTAAAGGTACTATCTTGATTTTATTTATGGTTGATTTAGGGGCAAAAAAAAATCTCGTTCCAAACAATGTTGGAACGAGATTTTTTTTGGCTTAGTTGACTAGACTATTTGTTAACAGTTTTAGACAAATCAGCACCAGATTTAAATTTAGCTACTTTTTTAGCAGCAATTTTAATAGCTTTTCCTGTTTGTGGGTTACGGCCAACTCTTGCAGCTCTTTTAGATACTGAGAAAGAACCAAAACCTACTAATGCAACTCTGTCACCT
>JBASCV010000117.1:0-9019 GCA_049651825.1 Bacteroidia bacterium | reverse complement strand
CTTCATTTAGCTGCTTTAGGATCTGTACCAAGATCTATTAATGATCCTATAACTACTAATGATGTAAATATTTCTGGTTTTTTAAACATGCTTGTCGCCACAAGAGATGCCAATGTTAAACGATTTGTTTATGCTGCGAGCTCATCTACTTATGGTGATTCAGCTGGTTTACCCAAAGTAGAGGATGTGATTGGCGCCCCCCTTTCGCCTTATGCTATTACAAAATATGCAAATGAGTTATATGCAACTATTTTTCAACGTTGCTATGGGTTGGATTCTATAGGTTTGCGTTATTTTAATGTTTTTGGAAGAAAGCAAGACCCTAATGGTGCTTATGCTGCTGTAATTCCAAAATTTGTGATGCAACTAATGAAGTTAGAGTCGCCTGTTGTAAATGGAGATGGGAATTATTCGCGTGATTTTACATACATTGATAATGTTGTTCAAATTAATTTATTAGCACTGAGTACAACTAATAAAGAGGCTTTAAATACAGTTTATAATGTTGCGTATGGCGAAAGCACTACTTTAAATGAATTAACAGCTTGTCTTAAAGAATACGCAACAGAATACGATAGCCGAATAGCTACTGTACCAATTATTCACGGACCTAACCGTGCAGGGGATATTCCCCACTCATTGGCTTCTATTGATAAAGCTAAAAAACTACTTAACTACAATCCTCAATATTCATTAAAGAGTGGCTTAAAAGAAGCTGTTAAGTGGTATTGGGAAAATTTGAAATAGAGCATTGTAGTTTTTTGAATGTGCGTATTAACTATAATTTTAATAGTATGCGCCATATATTCTGTTGTTTTATTCAAACAAAATAGTACTTTTTATATCCTTTGTACTATTAATAGTTTGAATCACTCTTTTTTATTGGTAGCTTTACAAAGCCTACTAAAAATAAGCAAACCCATTAACATCAAATTTACACGAGTGTGAAACTTTTTATTAGAGATGATGATACCAGCTATTTTACAAATCCTAAAGAGCTAGAAACAGCCTATAATGGTATATGGGAAAAGGGGCCAATTTCAATTGCGGTTGTGCCTTTTGATGTAAAAACAGTAGGTAGAGGGAATGTGCTAACATATAAACAAGACCCCTCTGTTGAGTATCCAATAGGTAAAAATGAGTACTTGGTTGATACCATTAAACAGCTAATAAAAGAAAATAAATTATATATAATGCTTCATGGTTATAATCATTTTTATAAGCCAATAGTTTCAGCAAAATACCCATTCGGAATACCAGAGTTTGAATACCGAACCAATACGATTGATTATTTAAAAAAAGGGAAAGATTATCTTGAGGATATTTTTCATCAAGAAATTAAATGGTTTGTTCCGCCTTCTAATGCAATGAATACAGAGGCAATAGAAAGTTGCGACAAGTTAAATTTAAATATAGCAACATCAATCGGTATCAAAAAAAGAAAAGTGAATTATCATAGTTTGCGTAATTATTTTGCAATTAAATATGCCCAATTAAGGCGTGTTAATTATGCTTTTGATTATGGAAATCACTATGAATTATCAACCATAAGCTTTACAAAAGTTGCGGATTATAAAAAAATAAAACAGGAACATCCGCTAGATAATTTTATTATAGCCACCCACTATTGGGAGATTAATGAGAATACATTTGTAAAAGATGCATTAAATCATTACGTTGATCAGGTAAATAAAATATTTTCAGTCAATGAAATAGTCAGATAGTGAAGGTTTATATTTAGGTAGGTAGTTTTTAGAATTAATTTTGTTGTATGAATATTACAGTAGTGAATAGAATGCTTGGGATTCGTTTTGGCGGTGGGGAAAATATGGATATAAATTTGGCTGATTATTTAGAAAAAAATGGAAACAATGTTCGTATTGTTGCTGGCACAAAGCTTTTTAACCCACCGATAAATATTTATATACATAATAAAAATATTGAGATAACGTATATAAAAACTCCGTACTTACGTGGAATAAGTTATTCATTAGATAATTCGCGTTATTACCTTGTTAAAAAAATTGCATCTGTGTTTAGAGAAACAGATTTGCTTATTTTCAATATTGTTGCTTGGTTGCATTTAAGAAAAGATAAATGGACAGAGGTGTACCAAATACTTTCATTGCCTTTGCTTGGAATATGGCTAAAAAATGCAAAAAGAAAAATCGTAATAAGTTTACCCGGACCTCCTACTTTAAGAGCCATTAGAAGATGTAAAAAATGCGATGCAAGTTTTGCAAATGGCGATGCTTATATACAAGCTAAAAAAGATGGATTTGAAGAAATAAAATATATTAATATTGGAGTTGATATTAATCGATTTAAGGTAAAAAACGAAACTAAAAACAATTCGCGCTTTACTTTTTTATTTGTAGGCAGAATAGTGCCTATAAAAAATGTTCCATTTCTTATAGAGGGCTTTTATCAAGCATCTTTGGTTACAAGTAATATACAATTAGTTTTGGTGGGAGAGGGCGAAACGAATGAACAGAATAAGGTATTGGCCTTGGTTGAAAAATATAACTTGTCGGATAAGGTAATTTTTAAAGGCAAAAAGTTTGGCGATGATTTAATTAATGAATATCAAAATGCAGATTGTTTTATTATTACATCTGATTATGATAATTTCCCTAACGTTGTGCTAGAAGCAATGGCCTGTGGATTACCCGTTGTTGGTACAAAAGTAGGAGGCATTCCTGCACAAGTTACTCATAATCATAATGGATTGTTGGTAGAGTCTCGTAATGTGTTAGAGTTAAAAGATGCAATTATATCCATCTCAAAAAATCCAGATAAAGCAAAAGAGATGGGTGCTGTTTCCAGAAAAATAACGGAGACAGAGTTTTCTTGGGAAAAGCAGGTAGAAGAACTCGAAAAAATCTATAAAAGCATTTAACTGAATACAATTGATTTTATTCAGTTATTCTTTATGAATATTCTTGCAAAAATTAGTCAGAAAAATTCGTTGATTCGCCAAGGAGGCCTAAATGTTCTTGGTAGAATTGCTGCATCACTCATTAGCCTTGGTTTTATAAAATACTTTTCGAAAGAGTTTTCGCCTACCGAAATGGGCATTTATGCCATTTTAGATGTATCAATGACGTTTATGGCAATGTTTTCGAACTTTGGTTTAAACCAGTTTTTAGTGCGTTTTATTCCAGAATACTTGAAATCCGAAAATATTGATGCAATAAAAAAAACACTCTCAACTTTTGTTTCTTTTACTTTTTGTACCAATCTTTTTTTAGTAATCATCTTTTTTTTGTTTCGTAATTCGTTAAGCGAGCTTCTTTTTTCAGATAGTGCATTAACAAATTACATTGCAATGATTTTGATATACGCGTTTATTAATTTTTATACAAACGCTATCATTCTTAGCTATCAAGGGTTTGGCGATTTTTCAAAAGTAGCACTGTTTAATTTTCTTAATATTTTTTTTCAGCGAGTAATTTCATTTGCTCTTATTTTGATGGGCTATGGATTAAATGGCGTATTTTTTGGGTTTGTAGCAGGTAGTTTAATTACTCTAATTATTTCGAGTATAGGATTAATAAAATATATTGTTCCTTTTTATCTTGATTTTACAATAATTAAGAAGGCTTTACCTTATTACTTTGAAGGTTTTACACGTTATGGATATGCGCAGGCCGATGCTTTTATTATTGCACTTTTGTTTAGTAATAATACAATGGGGGGCTTTTTTATAGTAAACAGGGTGGTTTACTTGTTTCGTTTGTTTATTGATTCGTTGATGGATCCTATTATAAATAAATTAATCAAGGCGAGTGAAAAAGATTATTATGCTCTTTTTAAAAAAGTGGCTATTGCAATTATGTTGATTTGTATTACGGCTGTTTTGTTCTTTTTGTTTTTTGGTGAATTTATACTGCAATTTATTTCATCGGAATCATATCATTCATTTAAAACTCTTCTAGTTGTATATGGCGTTTCCTCGTTAATTTTTTATTACATATACAATATGATTTCAATTCATGTGATGATAAAATATAAACCAGTGTTTATTTTTTATTTGAGTGCCTTGTTAAGTATATTTGTTTTATCGTTTGAATTTGCTTTTGGATATAAATACGGAATTATTGGAGTGCCTATTGGACAAATAATAGGATTTAGTTCTGTTTTTATAATAGTATATTTTTTATTTTCAAAAAGCCAAAAATACCTTCTCAAATAAATGATTGAAAAGAAAAAAATAGTGTTTATTATTCCAACAATTGAAGGTGGTGGTGCAGAAAGGGTGCTTTCTACAATATTGAATAATATTGATTATAATAAATTTTCAATTTCGTGTGTGTTGTTTGAAAACAAAATTGGTTATTCAATACCAATTGATAAGGTGCAAATAATTGATATGAAGTTGCCTGGCAACGATAGAATTATCCAGAAATTTCTTCTTTTTTTTAAGCGTTATATTTTTTTGAGAAAAATATACAAAGCAGTGAAGCCCGATGTTGTTTTTAGTTTTATGAGCACAGTTAATTTATTAGCAATATTATCTACTATTACTTTTAAAAATATAAAACTGTACATCAGTGTTCACAATACAACTTCTGTTAAGCAAATAAAAATCCAGAAAAAACTTAGTCGTTTTTATGATTTTTTAATACGAGTGTTATATCCGCTGTCTGATAAAATTATAGCGGTTTCTAATGGAATAAAAGAGGATTTGATTGCGAAGTACAATATTGCTGCTGATAAAATCTTAGTAATTTATAACCCTATAGATGTTGGTTATATTGATAAATTAAAAAATGATAATCTACCGTCTTTGTTTTCGGATAGTATCCCAACTATTATTAATATAGGCTCTTTAACAGAGCAAAAAGGGCAACAATATTTAATAGGAGCATTGAAAATAGTTAAACAAAAAATAAATTGTCGTTTAGTGATTTTAGGAAAGGGTAGAGAACAAGCCAATTTGTTGAGTTATGCCCAAAAGTGTGCTGTTGAGGATTCGGTTATTTTTTCTGGGTTTCAAGCAAATCCATATGTTTTTTTGAATCAAGCGGATGTGTTTGTGCTTTCATCTTTATGGGAGGGATTTGGTGTTGTTATTGTAGAAGCGATGGCTTGTGGTGTGCCAGTTATATCAACTCGTTGCCCTTCAGGTCCAGATGAAATTATTACACATGAATATGATGGATTACTTGTTAAGGTTGCAGACGAAACCGCTATAGCACAAGCAATTGAAAGTGTATTGTCTAATAAGCAATTTGCTGAAACATTGAAAAAAAATGCCGTTAAAAAAGTAGAGTACTTTTCTGCCAAAGAGATAATGAAAGAATATGAAAGTCTGTTTTTTGCTTGATAGGTTAGTAAAAACAAAGCCGAATATGAACTAAAGAATGTTATCGAATAATTATAAATTTAATAAAATACACTATGACAACTAACCCTTTATCTATTAAGCTTCCTGATTCTTCTATTAAGTTTGTACTTTTTCAACGAACAGAATATTTACAGAATAACTTTGTTTATAAAACCATTAGTTTGCTTGAACGGGCTAATTTTCTTTATAATTTAAGTGTTAGTATAAAGTCTTTTTTGTTTTCATCTAAAATTAAGGAAGAGTTTAATAAAGATATGGATAAAGAATTTGCTACTTTAAAATCATATCTGCCATCCAATGCGACTTCAATTCTTGATATTGGGTGCGGAGTTGCGGGGATTGATGTTTTAATAAGCAAAAAATATAACAATAAAATAGATGTTTTTTTATTAGATAAAAGTCATGTAGATAAAAAGGTATACTATGGTTTTGAAAAACGTGGATCGTTTTATAATTCATTGGATGTAGCTAAACAAGTGTTGGGAAATAGTGGTATTGATGTGACTAAAATTCATACTCAAGAAGCTACGGATGATAATAAAATACTATTTGAAAAAAAATTCGATATCGTTATATCGCTAATTTCTTGGGGTTTTCATTATCCTATTTCAACTTATCTTGACGAGGTTTATAATGCAATGGCTATAAACGGAATTCTTATTGTTGATATACGAAAAAATACAGGAGATGATAAGGTGCTAGAGAAAAAATTTGGAAAGTATGAAATGATTTTAGATGCCAATAAATCATTAAGAGTGCTTGCAAGAAAGTTGTAATAAAATTTAATTTATTTGTATTGTTCGTATTGCTTCATACTTATACCCCATTTTAAAGCCTAGTTAAAAGTTGTAGTAATGAAATTTTCTCCTTCAATTTCCTTAAAATACTTGCCTTGGTATGTTCTAATATCCAGTGTTTTTTTTTCTAGTATTTTTATTCAGTATGCGGCTTTGCTGTTTTTTTTAGTAGCGTTTTTTGGTAGTAACAAACCTGTTATTAAAATAAATGCTTTTTTTATAGTTGTAATAAGTCTTTTAATTGTTTCTTTTGCGTCATATCTGTACAATTTAATTAATCAATTGGCCGATGTGTACACAATACTGTTTTGGTTGTTTTCTTATGTCCCCCCTCTTGTACTTATTTTAATTTTACAAACGTATTCAAAGGGTGTAGATTTTATAAAAATTTATAAATTTTATAAGCTATGGGTTTATTTGGAATCGTTTTTAATGATTTTTTCGGCAATTAAACATGGGCGTTATGTAGTTGGCGACCCTGCAACAGGAACCGTAGGTGATGCTAATTGGGTGGCATTTCATATTTGTGTTGTTTTAATCTATGAAATATCTAAATTTATTACATTGTGGAAGCAAAAAGAAATTACACTAAAAAATGGATTCAAAAAAATAAGTGTAATAATTTATTTTTTTGTTATTCTTTTAATCCCTGAGTCTACTGCTAATTTAGGTTTTTTAATGATTGTATTGGGTGTGGCTTTTGTTGTTGAATTTGTAGTATCCAACATCAATTTTACTCGAATACTAATACTGTCAATTTCTATTTCATTAAGTTTTTACCTTATCTCGCAATCATTTGTTTATAAAAGAATTGACGATGCAATAGAACAGTTATCAACAAGTAATATTAGTAAAAACCCATACTTGTCAAAGGTTTACATATATACTAAATTAATAAATGGAGAAATTTATTCTAACACTAATTGGTTGTTAGGCTCTGGTCCAGCAACCTTTACAAGTAGAAGCTCTGTAATGCGTATGCCCGATGAACGTGTAAACGAGTTTCCTTTAGAATTACCATATTTTAAGAGTTATTTGTTTAAAAAATATATCTCACCTATTTATGCTGGTTGGCGACAAACCCGTGAAAGTCATGGCAACTTTGCTTCACCCCAAACCTCTGTTATTTCTATTGCTGTTGAGTTAGGTGTTGCTGGATGTTTATGTGTTTTTGCTTTGTTTTATTATATTTTTAAACGAATTAGTAAGCTTGTTTTTAGTGATGATAAAATCTATTTAAAAAAATTTGTATTTTATTTATCACTGTTTTACTTAATAAATTTGTTCCATCTTAATTTTTGGGAATACCCCATTATTACATTTACATATTTTATATTCCTTTTTCTGATATTAAAAGATTCTAGTGTTTTAAGCGTTTCTGAATCGGACTCTCCAAACATGTAAAACATTTGTTTTAAAGGCTTGAATAATACTATCAATTTTATTATCTTTAGTTTTTATCGGTAAATTTTGATGCAAAAACTTAAATTTTATTATTTATTAGTTATACTATTTGTTTCTCTTGCTAGTGATGCGCAGGTTACATTGCATTCCGCTTCAATAAATTTTTTGCAATCAAACGACTCTTATACTTTTTCTATGAACGGTTTGTTGGATGGTAAAAATACATTTACTTATCCGAATTATAGGGCTTTTGAGCCAATGCAAAAAATAAAGATTACTAATAAATCTAACATCACACTTCGTAATCCAAGAATAACATTTAACAATAAAAAAAATTGGTATGATATTAATGGTTTAACAACAGAATGCTTTAGTGAAGCCATTACTTCAAAAGAAAAAGCCTTGAACTTATGGAAATTCATGCGTAATAATACATTGCATGGAAATGAAGCTGAGTATGGTGGAGAAACTTTTGACCCAGTTAAATTATTAGGATCATATGGATATGGATTGTGTTACAATCGAAATTATTCAAATACATTTGTTTCACAAGCAATTCATCTAAATAGTCGTTCGTATAGTTTAAGAGGTTTACATTTTGTTTCTGAAATTGATTTTGGCGATGGATACATGCTTATTGATTCTGATGTAGAAACCTTTTATTTAAAATCAGATAATACTACGCTGGCATCTTATGATGATATTTATACCGATAAGCATCTTATAAGGCGTGCACATCATTACGGTAAAACTGTACAATACAATTATGATAACAATGAATCATTTGCTTACGCTATGTATGGGATTCGTAAACAGCCTAATTATTTCGGAAATTATCAGGACTTCCACTCTTTAGATTGTTCATTACGCCCTAACGAATCTATTGAATATAATTGGTCGCCAGCTCACTATTATCATAGTTTTGAAACTACTCATAATATAGACTCGTTGGATATTGCTAATGGTAAATTTATTTATGCAACTAATTTTATAAATGCAAGTTTAAGCGAACTTGTTGATACCGCAATAAATTGTAAAACTTATTTAATAGGTTCTCAAAAACCGAATATTCATGCCGATTCTGCTGCGGAAGGCGCTCAATTTGTATTGAAAATAAATTCACCTTTTGTGATAGTAAATTCAACCGTGATAGCGGATTTTTATCAGCAAACATTGAACGATAGTATTTTAATATATTTTTCTAAAGACTCTATAAGTTGGGAACCTATCTGGCAATCAAATCAAACGGATAATTACACAGATTCTTTGAATTTGTATAATCAAATAGCTACACTATCTTCTACAGCTACCTATTTTTATTATTTGAAGTTTAAATTTATAGGTATAATAGCAAAAAATAGTTGGCAAAAAGCCCTGCAACTCAATGCAGGAAAGGTTTTGATCAAAGGATATTGAAAACGGTTTCAATATCCTTTTTTTGTACATGAAAAAATCAAAAAAAAGGCCT
>JBASCV010000116.1:0-8820 GCA_049651825.1 Bacteroidia bacterium | reverse complement strand
GGGTATTGCTGGGCTAAATACTACTTACGTTTTAGGTATTCCGTTCTTTGCACCAACGCTCGTAGGCGATTTGTTTTTTAATGCAATTTTGTTTGGTTCTTTTTATTTGGTGCAAAACAGATATCCTGCTCTTGTTAAGGTAGCATAGCATTTGCTTTATAGTAATAACATTTTATAGAAACAGACAGAAAATGTCTGTTTTTTTTTGAATAAAATTTTATCCTTTATCTTTTAATTTATTTCATTTTTATGACTACAGAACTCTCTATAAAATCAGCTCAACAGTTGGTTGATGATTGGATTAAAACACACGGTGTACGTTATTTCAATGAACTTACCAATATGGCTATGCTTACCGAAGAAGTAGGGGAGGTGGCACGTGTTATCGCTCGTCAGTATGGCGAACAATCATTCAAGAAAAAAGATAAGGACAAAGACCTTGCTGATGAGCTTGCGGATGTGATGTTTGTATTAATATGTTTAGCTAATCAAACGGGAGTTGACTTAACAAAAGCGTTTGAAAAAAACATGGAAAAGAAAACCAAGCGCGACCATAAGCGTCATAAAGAAAATGAAAAGTTAGCCAAGCACCCCAAAAAGCATAAAAATGAGAAGTAATATCATTTATATCGCTTCGGTTTTGATATTAATAGCTTCCTGCGAAGCTCCGAAATCAACAGAAAAAAATGTTGTTGATTCAATAGCCTATAATCAAATTAATAAGGCTTACTTTTTTATTGGCGAATGGGAAAACAAAGAAAAAGATGGACTTTTGATTGAACGTTGGCAAAAACTAAATGATTCTGTTTTTGTGGGAGAAAGTTACTTTGTTTCGAATAATGATACATTGAATTCTGAAAAAATTAGATTAGAACAAAGAGGTAAAGAATTGTATTTTATTCCAATTGTAAAAGGACAAAATAATAATCAACCAGTTGAATTTAAGCTAACTAAGTCGTCTAATAATCAAATGGTTTTCGAAAATCAACAACACGATTTTCCTACTAAAATTAGCTATTCCAATTTGTCGTCAAACTCTATGTCAGCATCTGTATCAGGAATAATTGATGGCAAACAAACCACACACAGCTATCGAATGAAAAGATGTAAATGATTTCATTTTTTTTGTTTAACGTAACGAGTGTGCAAAATTTTTGTAAAATTCTTTAGTGTATAAAATGCGCTTTGTCGCCATTTTGTTGATGTTTGTCTAAAAAATAGCTCTTTTTATGAGGAAATTAAAAATAATTGGTTAGTATTGCTACTTAAATAATTCATTAAAATAAATTAAGTTAACGATGAAATTAAAAATTACTTTGTGTTTATCTGCCCTTGTAATGGGGTTAAATTTTCAAAAGGCAAATGCCCAATGCGATACTGCCAGCATTTCAGGTAACCTTTTAGTGTGTGATGGCGATTCAACTATTTTGAGTGGTCCTAGTCCTTGGGCGCAAAAAACTTCTGCTCCAATTTCGAGAGATGGAGGTGCGAGCTTTTCAATTGGTTCAAAAGCTTATGTTGGTTTAGGATGGCAAGGTACTAATATGGGTGACGCTAGTTTTTGGGAATATGATCCTGCAACTGATGCTTGGACTCAAAAAGCAAATTTTCCTCAACCCGGAAGAATGAATCCTGCAAGTTTTTCTATTGGCACTAAAGGATATGTTGGCTGTGGATTTATGCTTGATAATTTCGGTACTATTGACCAAGTCTATAGTGATTTTTACGAATATGACCCAACAGGAAATGTTTGGACTCAAAAGGCAAACTATCCTGGCGGTGGCAGATGTAACCCTGTAAATTTTGCTATGGGCACTAAGGGGTATATAGGTGCTGGATTTGAAATTAATAACTCTGCGTTTGCAAATGCAAGTTCAGTGTTTTATGAATATGAATCAACAAATGATACTTGGACTCAAAAATCGAATGTTCCAATGCAAGGAGCTCCAAATAAATCAATTTCGATCGCTTCCAAGGGGTATGTTGTAGGTACTTCTTCTATTGACGTCTTTAACGATTATGTATATACAAATAATGTTTATGAATATAATCCAAACAATGATACTTGGACGCAGAAAACCTCATATCCGGGGCAAGGTCAAGGTGTAGCAGCTGGTTTTGCGATAGGAAATGAAGGTTATTTTGGATTTAGAAATGGTATTAACGAATTTTGGAAATATGTTCCTGCAACTGATACATGGTCAGCTTCTTATAATGAAGTTGTGCTTTCCAATAGAATAGATCCCTTATGCTTTAGTATTGATAGTATAGGGTACGTTTATGGAGGGTTTGATGGAAATACAGGTTTGTCGTATAACTCATTATGGAGATTTTTACCATTCACTAGTTATAGCTGGAGTACTGGTGATACAACTCAATCAATAACTGTAACAACTGCGGGTACATATACATTAAATATGACTTTCCCATTCGGTTGTCCACCTTCGTCAGAATCAGCAACAGTAGTGTTTAACTCAAAACCAACTTTAAGTGTATCAGGTAATGATACTATTTGTGCAGGTCAAACAGCAACATTTACTGCAAGTGGTACAGGTACAAGTTATGAGTGGAGTACAGGTGATACGACAGCGAATGTATCTATATATTCAACAATGGATACAACCTTGTATGTAACAGCTTCAAATGCAAATAACTGCTCAACAATGGATACAATTAATTTAGTGGTAAATGCTTTGCCAATGGTAACAGTAATGGGTGATGATAGCTTAATGTTAGGTGAAAGCACCACTTTAGTAGCAGGTGGAGGTGTAAGTTATGAGTGGAGTACAGGTGAAATGACAGATACTCTAATCTTAAGTCCAACAGCGGATACAGTTTATTTTGTAACAGTAACAGGTTCTAATGGTTGTACTGCAATAGATTCAGTTGAGGTTTTTGTTACAGTTGGTGTAAACGAATTAAGTTTAAACGAAACCATAAGTTTATATCCAAATCCAGCTAAAAACTTAGTAAAAGTGCGTAGCAATGGCGTAACATTGGAAACAATAAAAATATACAACCTTGCGGGAGCTATCGTTTATGAGCAATTGTCAAATAAATCAGAAGAGGTGTTGAACTTAAACATCCCAACAGGTGTTTATTATATGCACCTAAAAACCGAAGTAGGTACAAGTGTTAAAAAACTGGTTATTCAGTAAACATAAGCTTATAAACTAAATAACAACAAGCAGACTTACTAAGTTAAGTCTGCTTGTTTTGTTTTGTAGTTCATACTTAGAAATTTATAAATAGTCTAAATTTTTGCTTTTAGCTTTTTAATTACCATAATATTTGGTAAAATTGTACTCGCTTATCTAAAGCTAGATACATTTTGCTTGCCGAAAATATAAATACAGGAGAAACTCCGGTTACACTCATGGGTAAAATACGTGATTATGCACAGTTTGTTAAGTTGCGTTTAGCTTCTTTGGTTGTGCTATCGGCAGCAATAGGCTTTGTTATTGGTTCTGATGAGGTAAATTGGTCAAAAATGTTACTCCTTATTTTGGGAGGCTTTTTGGTTACTGGCGCATCTAATGGATTTAATCAAATTATTGAAAGAAATATCGATAAATTGATGGATCGCACCCAAAATCGTCCGTTACCACAAGAACGCATGAATGTAAACGAAGCCTTCGTGTTGGCATCTATTATGGGTTTGTTGGGTATCGCTATTTTATGGATTTATATGAACCCAATGAGTGCCGTTTTTGGTACCTTGGCATTAATACTTTACACGGTTGTTTATACCCCTCTAAAACAAATAACTCCTTTTGCTGTATTTGTAGGCGCTTTCCCTGGGGCAATTCCACCATTATTGGGGCATGTAGCCAGTACTGCGGGATTTGGCGAAATTACGTTTCAGGCTTGGTTACTTTTTGCGGCCCAATTTATGTGGCAATTTCCTCATTTTTGGGCAATTGCATGGGTGCTTGACGATGATTACAAAAAGGCAGGATTTCGTATGTTGCCTTCATTGGGCGGACGCGATAAAAGCAGTGCCTTTCAAATATTAGTTTATACATTGTTTTTGTTGCCAATCAGTTTGTTACCCGTTTTATTTAAAATGTCGGGTATTTTTTCGGCCGTAATAATCACATTGTCAGGCTTTTATTTTACTTACCAAGCTTATGTTTTATATAAAGAGTGCTCAGTTGAAGCTGCTCGAAAATTAATGTTTGGTTCATTCATTTATTTGCCAGTAGTTCAATTGGCCGTTATGATTGGAAAATAATACCATACTGTTCTACTCAAAAAGTTAGGATGGTTGTTGAATATAAAAAAATAAAATTTAAGTCTCCCTTTAGGGAAGATGTAGAGGGGTTATGGAAACAGTATCAATAAACGAAGAAAAAAGAGCGAATACCTCAAAATCGGCAATACCGTTGCTGTGGATATCCATTGTTGCCATGATAATGGTATTTGGTTCACTTACGAGTGGATATATTGTAAGTAGAGGTAATGGTAATTGGTTGCATTTTGAGTTACCTCAGTTGTTTTATGTAAGTACCGCAATTTTGTTAATTAGCAGCGTTACCATGAATTGGACTTTAGCATCAGCAAAAGCAAATAATTTGAAAAATATTAAAATTGCTAGCCTGCTAACCCTGTTTTTAGGTATTCTTTTCGTTATTTTTCAGTTTAAAGCTTGGGGGTATTTAGTTGAACAACAAATATTTTTTGCAGGTAAAACAAGCAGCGGTTCTGGCTCATACTTATATGTGCTTACTGGTTTACACGTTGCGCACTTGTTTTTTGGTATGATAGCCCTAATGGTGGTGTTTGTGAAGGCACTTTTACATAAATATAACTCCGAAAATTTGTTAGGAATACGACTTTGTGCCATTTTTTGGCACTTTTTAGATGTATTGTGGATATTTTTATTTTTATTTTTATTATTTGTTCGTTAAAATTTCAATGAAATTTTGCATATTAGCACCCGAAAACAAGAGTTAGTTTTTAAATAAATGTTTAATTTTAATCAAGCATAAAAAGTATGTCAAGTCACGCAGTAGCAGAAAACGATTCAGAATCAGCCTGGAGTGGTGGAAAATCACCGTTTGGCGTTAGTTACGGAAAAATATTTATGTGGTTTTTCCTTGTTTCCGATGCATTAACTTTTTCGGGTTTATTATGCGCATACGGTTTTATGCGACACAAACATCCTGAAGTATGGCCTAATCCAGGCGATGTATTTACACATTTCCCTTTTTATGATGGGCACATTCCTTTGGCTTATGTGGGTTTAATGACCCTTATCCTTATCATGAGTTCGGTTACAATGGTATTAGCTGTTGAGGCGGGGCATCGTAACAACAAAAAAAGCGTTACCATTTGGTTGTTGCTTACCATTATTGGTGGTGCAATGTTCGTAGGTTCTCAAGCATGGGAGTGGTATCATTTCATCGTTGGTACTGAGCATGGTGCTGTAAGAAGCGTTTTTGAAAACGGACAGTGGGTAGAAAAAACTATATATGGAGCGAATATGACAGTTAATGAATATGGCTTGCCTGTATTTGCTAACTTCTTTTTCTTCATTACTGGTTTCCACGGTTTTCACGTGTTTAGTGGTGTTGTTATCAATATTATTATATTTATAAACGTAGTTAGAGGTACTTACGAAAAACGTGGGCATTACGAAATGGTTGAAAAAACTGGATTGTACTGGCACTTTGTTGATTTGGTGTGGGTATTCGTATTTACATTCTTCTATTTATTGTAATCTTTTTTATAAAAATAGTCAGCACACAAAATATTAAATATTCTTTTTACTTATTAAATATCAGATAGTTATGTCAGAATTTCATGATGATTACCCACAATATGAGTTAATGGCTCATCACAGCGAAGAAGAAGGTAAAGTAAAACGCAGAAAACTTTGGAATGTGTTCTTTATCATGCTTGGAATAACAATTGTAGAGCTTATTATTGGTTTTTATGCTAAAGATTGGCATCTATTAAACGATGACAGAACTTCTACAGGCTTGTTGAAATTTATCTTTATTGGATTAACCATTTTAAAAGCATTTTACATTGTGTTTAGCTTTATGCACCTTGGTGATGAGAAAAAAATGTTTAAATACAGTATAATTATTCCATACACAGTATTTATACTTTATTTGGTGTTTATTGTTCTTGTTGAAGCTATTTACGCAGGACAACATAAAGAAAAAATGGATGAACTTATTGTGAAACAAAAAATTGAATTGAATGAAGCAGCTGCTTCTGGACATCACGAAGCTGCTGGAGCAGGTCATCAAGAAGAGAAACATGATGCAGCAGGTGCTGAGCACAAAGAAGGTGGTGAACATCATTAATCAGTAAAATTTTTTGACCCCAATTAATTAATGGCTTCGCACTATGCGAAGCCATTTTTGTTTGCTAACTTTGTAGAACAAACAAATCCACTAATACTAATAAATTGTTGTGAAACGAAAAATAATTATTCTTGTATTTCTTCTTTCTTTACCTTCTATACTTTATGTAGTGCTTACAACAGGTAAACATAATTTTGTGCGTTTGCCTTATTACGGACCGCACGAAATAGCCGAAAACGGAAAAGATACACTATATCACACCATTCCCGCATTTAAATTTGTGAATCAAAATGGCGATACGGTTACTGATAAAACTTTTGATGGTAAAATATATGTTGCCGATTATTTTTTCACTACTTGCAATACTATTTGCCCTCAAATGGCCGTTCAATTGTTGCGAATTCAAGAAAAATTTGGATATAATAAAGAACAGGTCAAAATACTATCACACACCGTAAACCCCGAAAATGATTCGGTACCTGTTTTAAATGCGTATGCCAATATGGTACATGCCGATACCAATATGTGGACGTTTGTAACAGGCGATAAAAAACAACTGTACGATATAGCACGAAAAGGCTATCTTTTAAATGCACTTCAAGGTGATGGTGGCCCCAACGACTTTATTCATAGCGAGATTTTTGTGTTAATAGATAAAGAAAAACACATACGGGGTATTTATGATGGAACTAAAATAGGAGAAGTAAATAGGTTGATAGATGATGTTAAAATATTGCTTGCAGAATACATTATAAAAGAAACAAAAGAGAATAAAATAACGCATAAAAATAATAAGCATGAATGATAAAAAAGTATTTAATCTGGTAATGGTTATATCGGTTGTTGTATTTGTTGCTGTAATTATACTAAACAAAAAAATATTACCAGTTCCTGAAGTTATACCAAGTTTTGTTTATAAACTTCCCTTGTTAAATGCAATGATTAACGGAACGTGTTCGTTGTTGTTGTTGTTATCATTATACATGGTAAAACAACGAAATATAGAGGTACATAAAAAATTAAACATCATTACTTTTGTTTTGTCGTCAGTTTTTTTGTTGTCGTACATTACTTATCATTGGTTGGCTGAAGAAACTTCTTTTCCTGCCGGACATCCAATGCGCGTAACCTATCTTGTAATATTAATCAGCCATATCATTTTGGCTGCAATAGTATTACCATTGGTATTATTATCATTTTATTACGGATTAAAGGGAGTTGAGTCTGAAGGTGCTGTTTATATACAAAAACATAGAAAATTAGTGCGCTTTAGCTTTCCTATATGGTTGTATGTAACTGTTACTGGGGTGATTGTTTACCTAATGATTTCTCCTTTTTATGCTCATTAATAAAATAGTATAAATTAAGAATCAAATGATTAATGTGAAAAAAATAATATTTGTTAGCACTATAATATTACTTTTATTATTGCTTAACGGTGTAGAAGGCTTAGCTCAATGCGCCATGTGTAAATCAACTGTACAAAGTGGTTCGGCCAATGGCGAATCAATGGCAAGAGGTTTAAATACAGGCATTTTGTACTTAATGACTATTCCTTACCTTATTTTAATGATAGGTGGTTATTTCTTTTTTAAGAAATCAATTGACGAAAAGCTAAAGAGTTTACGTAATCGTTATTTTAGCTCTGCGAAGTAGTTTTATTGGGCTAACCAGCCACCTTCTATTGGCATTGAAGTTCCTGTAATCATTGATGCTTCGTCAGATGCTAAAAATAATGCGAGTGCGCCAATTGACTCTGCTGTTACAAATTCTTTAATGGGGTGTTTGGCAAGCATAACTTTTTGAATCACTTCTTTTTCTGGAATCCCGTGCGATAAGGCTTGCTCTGTTATTTGTTTTTCAACCAATGGTGTTTTTACATAGCCTGGGCATATGGCATTTGCGGTAATGCCTACTGGTGCACCTTCTAGTGCCAATACTTTTGTTAAACCTATTAAGCCATGTTTTGAGGCAACATAAGCCGCTTTATATTCTGATGCAACCAAGCCGTGTGCCGATGCAATATTAATGATGCGCCCGTATTTTTGTTCTTTCATATTTTGCCAAACAGCTTTAGTGGTATGAAATGCAGCAGTTAAGTTGATAGTGATAATATCATTCCATTTGTCAGCAGGAAATTCATCAATAGGTGATACATATTGTATGCCTGCATTATTAATCAGTACATCAATTACTCCTAGCTGTTTGCTCCCTGTTTCTATCATTTCATTTATTTCTGTAACTGAACCTAAATTTGCTGACGAGTAAAATATAGGTATTCTAAATTCTTCGCCTACAGCATCAGCTATTTGTTGTCCATTTTTTTCTAAGCCATTAAAAATAATTGCATAACCTGCTTTTGCAAATGTTTTGGCAATGCCTAAGCCTAGGCCACTTGTACTGCCCGTGATGAGTGCTGTTTTCATGTTTTATGTAATCTGTTAGAAAAATTTTTTTATAGCTTGCACTGTTTGCACTGTCGCTTCTAAATTAAGCGTATGGC
>JBASCV010000115.1:0-5277 GCA_049651825.1 Bacteroidia bacterium | reverse complement strand
TTTTTGGTTCGAAATTTCAATTGTGCGCGATGTTACAGTGTCCAAAAACTGTTTATCGTGGCTTATTAAAATAACCGCTCCAGCATAGGTTTCAAGCACTTCTTCAAGCCATTGAATGGATTCTATATCCAAATGGTTGGTTGGCTCATCCAGTAATAAAATATCCGGTTTTCTTAGCAATAGTTTACCTAGTTCAATACGCATTCTCCAACCACCGCTAAACTCCGATGTTTGACGTGTAAAATCTGTGCGTTCAAAACCTAGTCCTTTTAATACTTTTTCTATCTCTTCCTCTCTATTTCCTGCTCCAAGCAAATCTAACCTACTGTTAATATCAGTAAGCTCAGTGATTAGGTTCATATAACCATCACTTTCATAATCGGTTCTTACAGTGAGTTCATGATTAATAACATCCAAGCGGCTTTCAAGCTGTTGAATTTCTTCAAATGCGGTTGCTGCTTCTTCATACACAGTACGTCCGTGTTGATGAATCATATCTTGTGGTAAATAGCCTATTTGATAGCCGTTTGGCTTCGAAATATCTCCTTTCGTTGGCATTTGTTGTCCCGAAAGAAGTTTAAGCATGGTTGATTTACCTGCACCATTTTTACCTGCAAGGCCTATGCGGTCTTTCGGATTAATTAAAAAGCTTACATTATCAAATAAATCGTAGCCTCCAAAAGATACTGTTACTGAGTTAACTGAAATCATTAATTTGTCTGAAAATTTTTTGCAAAGGTAGTTATTTTTTAGCCTTTATAGGTTTGTCATCAACTAATTAATGTTGCCAAAAATCGTGCTCAAACTCAAAAATATCTTCTTTTATTCGTTCCGATTCTAATAAACCATCCATTCCCACAGCATAATCGCCTATATAGCGGTCGTACACGTTACTTTCTTTGATGATGTAGCTCGAAAACATGCGTTTCCAGAATATATCATCAAAGCTTTTGCGTTCAGCATCATTATGTCGCATGTATACATCATTATTTGCTAATATTGGCCTAATTTCGGGGTAATATACCCAAAATAAAGGTTTATCTCCACCTGCATCGTCACCATTTTCTGTTTTCTTGGCCGTTACTGCCAATATACCCAAAATACGAACATCCATTACTGAGCGTTGCTTATCAAAAAACCAATCCTCTTTAATCCAGTATTTGGTAATATCTTCCGATGTTATTTCATGTTTAATCGGTGATAGTATCATTTCGCTGGGGTTTTCAGGGTTTTCTGTTTGATGTGTGGAGTCCCATTGCACAAGTATTGCAGCAACTTCACTTTTGGTTAATGGTACTTGAAATTCGTCATCACTAGCGCTAAAACAAGTAATCGTACTATCGTTAAGAGCAGCATCTTTTAATACATCAAACAAACTTTTTCGGTCCTTTATTGATGTGATGGGATAATACAATGGGAAGTTAAATTTTTCTTTTAAATTAATTACACGCCATACACGTTTGCTCCACATTACATCTGCTTCACGCACATTTGTGTACGGAATAGGTCTGCGTGTTTGTATATGTTCTTTAGGGTAGGCGCGCTGTGGCGGAGTTAATACCAAGGCATTTTCTGCACCTTGTGCTTTAGCAGAAAAAATAGCACTTGTTGTTGCTATTGCTGCAATAAAATACTTCAATCGTTTCATAATACTTGGTTTTAGTAATGATGTATGGATGTTGAAGTAAGTGTGCTTTCATAGCCTTGTTTTTAAATGTAACGTAAGTGAGTTGCGTTTTATTATGTTTACAGATAATTGGAGTTAGAATAATCATAAAATGTAATTCTATTGAAGGAGTCCAAAAACAATTAACAAACTTGAGTTAAACAGTGTTTATGTGCGACTCCAGAGGAGTCGAATCTTAATAGATACAATGATATGCTGCAACTCCTAGACCCTGAAAGGGTCTAATATGAAAGGATTTCGGAGTAATGTTTTGATATTAAAATTATACTATTTTATTTATAATCAGTACTCCCGATAATTTAGATTTCGCCCAATTCCTGTATTTTATCAGATAATACAATTTGATGCTTAGAAGCATCGTTTGTAAACATCTTTTTAGAAAGGACAATCATTGCCTTAGCAACAGTAGTGGCTTCAATCGCTTTGTATGCTTTTAAACTACCTATAAACGCAAATGAAAATAATTTCATTGCAATTTTTCCAATTGATTCGCCTAATCTAAATTCTGTTCTTTTACCAAGCAACATTGATGGGCGTAATAGTGCTAGGTGTTTAAAATTAAGTTGTTCTAACGCATATTCTGTATCGCCTTTTACTTTTAAATAAAAATTAGAACTGTTTTTATTTGCTCCTATTGATGAAATCAATAAAAAATTAGCAATACCATTGTTTTTTGCAATTTTAGCAAATTCGGTAGGATAGGTGTAATCTACTTTTGTAAACGCTTCTTTTGAACCTGCTGTATTTATTGTGGTTCCAAGGCAGCAGTAACATACATCGCCAGTAATGAGTGAACTAAAATTTTCAATACTATCAAAATTAACAATGTGTTGTTCTAATTTACTATTTGTAATAGACTGTGATTTTCGAACAAAAATTTTTACTTTTTCAAATTCCGAATCATTGAGTAATAAGTTTAGTAGTTCATTACCAATAAGTCCTGTAGCACCTATTATAATTGCCGTTTTTCCCATTTTTTTGTTCGAATTGTTAACCAATTATTTTCCTTTAATGCGTTGAGTTAATGATGCAAGGGCTTCTCCAAGTGATGTTTTAAGTTTCCCTCTATCTAAAGCCTTAGAATTATCAGCATTTTCATCAATAACAAAAGAAAATACAAACAACGAATCGGGTTTATCCCAGCCCCCTATCTGACCAAAACGTATGTCGTTAAAAACAACTGTACTGTCCTTTTTTGTGATACAATAATAATTTTTCGAAAACTGTTTTAAAATTTTTACCGATTCATTATTTCTGTATGGGGCTAAAAGCGAATCGTTTTTATTTACATGGTAGTAATTAATATTGTTTGTTTTATCAAAAATAGAATAATAGCCAAACCAATAGCCCGTTTTATCAGCTGCGTAGGCCATCCATAAAAAATTATTAAGTGGGGTAGGAGTAGTTACAAAATCAATTGTTTCGATGTTTTTTTTAGTGAGTCCTTCGTGCATTGTATCATGCACGTGCCATTTATTTATAAGTGTAAACAATAGGTATACAGTACTGATAATTAGACCTGCTTTATTCCATTGTATGCGTTTTGACGAACCATTTTTAGCAATTAGTGCTATGAGTACACAAATTAAAAATGGAATGGTATAAAACACATCTGCTACAAAAATGCTGTTAAATGATACTCGGTAGCTACTGAAAGGTTCAAACCAGCCTGTGCCATAAGCTGTAAACGAATCGAGTACAATGTGTGTAAATAATCCTAGAAAAAACAGTAGTGACCAGCTTTGCCATGTTACTTCAACTTTTTTATAAATTTTACTTAATGTAAAACCTAATATAGGCGACATAATAACAACAAAAAAAATGGAATGAGTAATTCCTCTATGAATCAATAATTGCTGAGCGTCCGAAACGCATGGCGATGTAAATACATCAAAATCTGGAATTGTATCTGCAATGGCTCCCCATAACATAGCTTGTCGTCCTATTTTTTTTCCTAAAACAGCTTCGCCTATAGCCGCCCCTAATATGATGTGGGTTAGTGAGTCCATTATTAATAAGTATCAGTTTAATTTTTACAAATATAGCGTATCAATTTTATGTTTTCAGGCAAAAAAAAACCTCTGATTGCTCAGAGGTTTTTTGTTTTTTAGCATTTTAGAAATGCCACAAATCATGTTCAAGATTAAATATTTCTGTTTTAATTCTTTCAGATTCAAATAGTGCATTAATACCACTAGTATAATCATAAATTTGACGGTCGTACACGTTGCTTTCTTTAATAATGTAGCTAGAGAACATACGCTTCCAGAAAATATCTTCAAGTGTTCTTCTTTCTGCGTCATTGTGGCGCATGTATACTTCTTGATTCGCTAAATGCTGTCTGATTTCTGGGAAATATACCCAAAACAAACCTTTTTCACCAACTACTTCACCATTTGCATCTGTTTTAGCAATTAATACCATTAAGCCAATGATTCGAACATCTAATACAGAACGTTGTTTATCATAAAACCAATCTTCTTTTATTTGGTATTTTGTAACAGTTTCTGAAGTAACCTCATTTTTTATTGGTGCAGAAATCATTTCACCTGTATTAGGGTCTTCTGTTGTTGCTGATGAATCCCAAGAAACTAATTTACCTTCAATTTCGCTTTTGGTGTATTCAAGCCTGAACTCATCATCTCCTGTATCAAAACAAGAGATTGTACCACTTTTTAGTGCTCCATCTTTAAGTACCTCAAACAAGCTTTTTCTATCTAAAATTGGTTGTGTTGGGTAATAAAGCGGATGGTTTATTTTTTCTTTCAGGTTAATTTGTCGCCAAATACGTCTGCTCCACATTACATCTGCTTCACGCAATGATGTGTAAGGAATAGGGCGTCTGTTAACACTATTTTCTTTTGTATAAATACCATCAGGGTATTTAGGTGGTTTTATTACTTCAGCACCACCAGAACCTTGTGCTAACCCAATAAATGGTATTAAAGCTATCGCAATAATAACCAATATGCTGTTAAGTTTTTTCATGGTATTTATTTTTAGTAATTTTATTTCACTTTAAGAATTACACCGTTCACTTTTCTTGAGCCTTCAGGCGCTTGAACATATACATCTTCAATCAGAATTTTAGTTCCTTTTTTAGCTTTTTCCATCATTGATTTCATCCCTGATGTAACACCTGGGCCATTCGCTGTTTGATCTTGAAACAATCCATTTACACTCATAGACATTGTCCATTTAGTAACAGGCATTTTTAGGTCAAATAAAAAGTCACCCATATCAGAAATACAACCAGCAGCTGCCATTAATTCTCCCTTTGTTACAGCACCATCGCCAGATACACCAGCAAATTTAGCTGCAGGACTAGGTATTTTTTTAACACGGAATTTTTGACCAGCTCCCATTGATTTTGTTGTGTTTGTTTTTGGGTCTTTTACAGCTACATTTATTGTGGCTTCTGTACCACCAGTTACAAAAACTTCATAATGTCCCTGTCCTTTGTTGTCAATTCTACCACTTCCTGCTAATGTAGCTACAACGTTTGATGGTGCAGCACCTGCTACAGAAATATCAACAGGATTTGGTACTCCAATATAAAACACGTTCATTTTTGTTGCTGATACAGCAAA
>JBASCV010000114.1:0-6674 GCA_049651825.1 Bacteroidia bacterium | reverse complement strand
TTAAGTTATAAATATACAACTATTAATTGATTAATCAAAGTAAAATGAGTAGAATTTAGATTCCTTCGCTCAACTCAAGCCAACGCATGGATTTTTGATCCAATTGACTCATTATCACACCTATTTTTTCGGAACATGCGAGCATCTCGGTATGATTTTCTATGCCAGCATTAAGTTTATCTGACAAATCAGCTTTTTGTTTTTCGAGGTTAGCGATGTCTTTTTCGAGTTGTTCGAACTCCAACTTTTCTTTAAAACTTAACTTTTTTCGTTGAGCGTTGGTTGCTGACTCAGCCTGACTAATAGATTTATTATCAACAAGCTGCTCTTGAACAATGGGTTTAGGTTGAGTTTCTTTTGAAGATTGAGATTGTATTGAAGCCTCTTTTTCCTCTAGCTCTTTTTTAGCACGGTATTCTGTATAGTTTCCTGGAAAATCTCTGAGTACTCCACTACCTTCAAATACAAATAAGTGATCGACCATTTTATCCATAAAATAACGATCGTGGGTAACAACGAGCAAACAGCCTTGAAAGCTGGTTAAAAAATCTTCTAACACACTCAATGTTGCTATATCCAAGTCGTTGGTGGGCTCATCGAGAATTAAAAAATTAGGATTTTTGATTAAAATAGTCATCAAATAAAGCCTACGTCTTTCGCCTCCACTCAGCTTTGAAACAAAGCTGTATTGCACATCGGGTGGAAACAAAAATTTAGTTAACAAAGCGGATGCCGAAAGTTTTGAACCATCGGCCAAAGGAATAAATTCAGCAATATCTTTTACTACATCTAGTACCCTTTTATCATCTTTGAGTTTTAACCCTTCTTGTGAATAATAGCCAAATACAATGGTTTCGCCAGTTGAAATATGCCCTGAATCGGGATTCTCCAAGCCCATAATCATATTCAAAAAGGTAGACTTCCCTACTCCATTTTTTCCAACGACACCAATTTTTTCGCCTTTTTTGAATATGTATGAAAAGTCGTTTACAATTTTTGTGTTGGGAAAGGCTTTTTTGATGGCGTGAAACTCCAATATTTTACCGCCAATGCGCGACATTTTCATACCTAACTCCAACTTATCTTCGGTGCGTTTACTAAATGCTTTTTCTTTGGTATCCTGAAAAGCATCAACACGGTATTTTGCTTTTGTACCGCGCGCTTTAGGCATTTTTCGCACCCATTCTAACTCTCTGCGGTATAAATTTTTTGCTTTATCAACTTCACTATTTTCAATCATTTCGCGCTCGGCTTTTTTCTCAATAAAATATTGAAAATTGCCTTTATAATTAAATAATTTACCATTATCCAATTCAATAATTTCGGTACAAACGCTATCTAAAAAGTATCTATCGTGGGTTACCAATAGAAGAGTCAAATCTTTTGAAACCAAATAATTTTCGAGCCACTCAATCATTTCCACATCAAGGTGATTGGTCGGTTCATCGAGTATCAATAAATCTGGCTGGTCAATAAGTACTTTAGCAAGTGCCAAGCGTTTTTTTTGTCCGCCCGAAAGGTTGCCAATTTTTTTATCCAGAAATGCAATTTTTAGTCGTTGCACCACTTCATGTACTTTGGCTTCCACATCCCATGCTTCGAGCTTATCCATCTCCGAAGTACACTCTTCGAGGCGTTGCGAGGTTTTATCGTTATAGTCTTTTTCAAATTCGGTAAGTGCTAATTCGTAGTTTCTTACGGCATTCAATATTGGATTATTGGTATTATAAATGGCTTCAATAACGGTTATTTCGGGGTCGAACAGCGGGTTTTGGTCGAGATAAGTAACGGTAATATCTTTTCTAAAGGTAACAGTGCCTTTATCGGCAATTTCTTTGCCATTGATTATTTTTAGCAGGGTGGATTTACCTGCTCCATTTTTTGCGATTAACGCAGTGCGTTGTCCTTGGTTAAGTCCAAAATTGATATTATCAAACAATACTTTTGAGCCGTACGATTTGGAAAGTGATTCTACAGATAGATAGTTCAATGTTAATTTTTAGTTTTTAATTATTAGTTTTTAATTGTTTTGTGAATACTGCCCAAGAACGCTATTCAAGAAGCGCATCAAATTTACGAAATAATAGTTGGATTGGAGTTTTTTATTCCTTTTTATCTTCCTCTTTATGAATGTAGTTATAGGTTATTAATACATCTTGTTGTGGTTGAATTTCGGGAGTTTCGAATGGTTCGTAATCGCCACTTACATCAATTTTCTCGTTCTCTTCATCATCCCCTAAATCGTATACTTTATTGGGTGGGCCTTCTTTACGAAAATGGTAAGCTGTTATTAAACCCGCCAATGCACCTAACAAATGTGATTCCCAGGACATACCACTTTTTATTGGTAATACGCCCCAAATAGTGCTTCCGTACAAAAAAACAACAAAAAGTGATAATGCTAAAAAGCGCGTATCTTTTCTGAAAACTCCACTAAAAAATAAAAAAGTAATAAAACCATAAATTATTCCGCTAGCGCCAATATGATAAGCATTACGACCGATAGCCCATACCCAAACACCTGTCATTAAATACACCCAAAAGAATATTTGAAACGCAATGGAACGGTAAAAATACAAGATGATAGCGCCCAAAATAAGCAAGGGTAGCGTGTTTGCAAGCAAGTGCGAAAAATCGGCATGTAAAAGCGGGGAAAATAAAATACCCATAGCTCCATGCATTGTGCGCGGATAAAGTCCGTACCATGACAAATTAACATTTTCAACGGTTTCAAACAACTTAACCCCCCAAATAATAATAATAAATAGTGAGGGATATAGGATACTAAAAAACAATTTGGAGGTTGTGTTACGCATATACTTTTATACACTAAAATGAAACAAAAAGTTGTATTGTAGCTACTTTTATGAAAGATGCAGAAAACATTGTTTAAGTTGCTTTTGCTCTTATTTCGGGTGGCTATTTGTTACATAAGAAACAATAATAGCGCCACAATAAAAAAATGACAGAAAGGCATAAGTTGAAATACATTTATTTATGCACCCCCATTTAAATTAACCTGAGTTTGATTATCAAACAAAACAATAAACGTGATAATCAAGTTGTTATATTTCATCGTTTGTATTCGATTCGACCCTTTTTGGGTCGTGTATTTATAACGGTATCGTAATTTCTATTAAGATTTGACTCCTTCGGAGTTGAACCGAAGCTACAATAATTTGATTACCAATACTTTATCTTAAATTAATAATCGAACTCAGGTTAAATTAATATTCGACTACTGTGGAGTAGAACAACATTAATATTAAATTATTTTTCAATAATGTTGCTAGAATTAAAAATAGAGCTAGGGATATTAGATAGGCATTACGTTTCAAAATTTAATTACATTTGAAAAGAAATGATTACCAAAAAAGCTTTTTCTTTTGTGTTGCTCGCTATATTTTTGTTCAATATAGTTGGTTATTTTATTGCCTTTAAAATAGTTCAGCATAAGGTGAGAAGCGAAGTAAAAACAGCAATAAAACAAACGCTTACAGCAAATCAACTAACCGTTATTGAAATCTATAAAACAGGACAGAATCAATTGATATGGAAAGAGAAAAACAAAGAATTTTACTATAAAGGAGAATTGTATGATATAGTAAAAACTGAAGAAAAAACTGAATCCATTATCTATTATTGCATAAATGATAAACAAGAAGAACAGTTGTTTGAACATTTGGAAGAGCATGTGAATAATTACATGTCTGAAAATCATTTTTCAAAAAAAAGCAGTTCAAAAAAAAATCATTTTGATTCAATCAAACTTTATTTATCAAATGTAGTTGCTCTGACACTAGCAACTATAACTGATACAACTACTTTTAATACCTATAGCCTACTTTATACTTCTTCTTTTATAGAAATAAGTACTCCGCCTCCTAAAATAGGGTAAGCAATTTAATTATGGAAAAAATCGCTTGCGCGCATATTTCGATGGTTCGGCAAGCTCACCACAGGCTCGCTCAATATGCACACACAGGCTTCTGTTTCTAGTTTCAGCAACTAGACGGATGATTATTATTTTATTATTCAATTATTTTAACAAAATGACTATGAAAAAACTGCTTTTTTTATGGGGAGTTTTGCTGTACTGTACTTGTTTAAATGCTCAAACAATAAGCGTTATAGACAAAGTAACACGTGAAGCACTTCCTGGAGTGATTGTATATGCTCCAAAAACACAACAATCGGCAACAACCAATGCTAAAGGTAAAGTTAATTTTAACGTTACCGATAGTGTTTATTTTAAATTTATAGGTTATGAACCTGTTTCGCTTAGTTTACAAGCACTTGAGGCTTCAAAATTTCAGGTAGAATTGAGCGAAAGCCGCATATCGTTGAATGAAGTGGTTGTTTCATCTAACCGTTGGGAAGAAGAAAAGATAGAAACACCCAATAGAATTGAAACAATCAATAGAAAAGAAATAGCGTTTCAAAATCCACAAACATCAGCTGATTTATTGGAAACAAGTGGCTATGTGTATGTTCAAAAAAGTCAGATGGCAGGCGGTTCGCCAAATATCAGAGGTTTTGGAACCAATCGTGTAATGCTTGTGGTGGACGGTGTACGTATGAACAATGCTATTTTTAGAGCTGGTAATCTTCAAAATGTGATTTCGATAGATGCTTCGTCTATTGAAAGTACGGAGGTGCTTTTTGGCCCTGGCGCAGTAATGTACGGTAGCGATGCTATTGGTGGTGTTATGGATTTTCATACGTTAAAACCCATATTTGCTGATAGCAATAAATTGTACATTGGCGGAAGCGCTTACGGGCGTTTTTCGAGCGCTAATACTGAAAAAACAGGGCATTTTGATGTTGCTATTGGTTCAAAAAAATGGTCGTTTTTGACGAGTGTTAGTTATTCTGATTATGACCACTTACGTGCTGGCAGGTTTGGGAATAGTTATTTTCTGAGACCTTCTTATGTAGAAACTATTGATAATAAGGACAGTATGATAATTAATACCGATTCTACATTACAAGTGGGAACAGCTTTTAGCCAATTGAATGTGATGCAAAAGATACATTTTCGGCCAAGTAAAAAATGGAATATAGCGTATGGTTTTTATTATTCGGAAACATCTAATGCACCACGCTACGATAGATTATATGTTGATGCCAACAATGATGGCACGCTTGATAATGCAGAATGGTATTATGGCCCTCAAAAATGGATGATGAACCGCTTGGGAATAAGCAATTCTGCTAGCACAAAACTGTATGACGAAGTAAATTTGGTGATTGCTGTTCAAAACTATGAAGAAAGTAGGCACGACAGACGATTTAATAGCAAACAATTGCGTAACCAAACCGAAACGGTTGATGCATTTTCAGGGAACTTAGATTTTGATAAGCGCCTAAATGATAAAGCAACTTTGTTTTACGGAGCAGAGGCTGTATTTAATAAAATAGGCTCTGTTGCCTACCGAAAACATATTGAAACTGAAGTAGAAACGCCAACTACAACTCGCTACCCAAATGGATCAACTTGGCAGGCTTATGGTGCTTATGCAAACTTAAAATACAAGTTAACACCCAAAGTAATACTAAATGCAGGAGCGCGATACAGTTATTACATGATAAAAGCTGATTTTGATACCACACTATTCCCTTTCCCTTTTGTACATGCCGAAAATAAAAGTGGAGCATTGAATGGCAGTTTGGGCATAGTATATTCACCTGACAGACGTTGGCAAGTGTATGCAAATGTATCGACCGGATTTAGAGCGCCCAATATTGATGACTTAGGAAAAGTATTTGAATCGGAAGTAGGCAGTGTTGTGGTGCCAAATGCAAACTTAAAACCAGAATATGCTTACAATGCTGAATTGGGTACAGCTAAAACTATTGGCAATTTTATGAAAGTAGATGTGTGTGGATATTATACATTACTGAATAATGCGTTGGCACGAAGAAGTTTTCAATACAATGGCAAAGACAGCATTGAATATGATGGACAACTAAGCCAAGTACTTGCAATACAAAACATTACAAATGCTTATGTATATGGAATTCAGGCAGGAATTGATTTTGATTTAGGAAAGGGAATTGGCATTACTAGTAAAATAAGTTATCAAAAAGGAGAAGAACAAAGTGAAGACAGCTTGGTGTATTATCCAAAACCACATGTGGCACCTCTTTTTGGAGTTACGCACATTACTTATGTGCGCAAAAAACTAAAAATGGATTTATATGCTCAATACAATGAAAAAATGAACTTTAACGACCTACCATTGGTTGACCGTACCGATAATGCTACTTATGCAAAAGACGCAAATGGATTGCCATTTACACCTAGCTGGTACACCATTAATTTTAAAGTTGCATATTATGTTAGCAAGTATGTGGCTTTAGATTTAGGAATTGAAAACATCACCAATCAATTGTACCGCCCCTACTCATCGGGACTTAGTGCGGCTGGACGCAATTTTATTCTTGCATTAAAAGTAAAACTATAAAAACACTCATAATCAACAACTTAGACCTAAAACTATTTTTAAAGCCCCTACTATTACTTTTACATGGACTAAAAATGAAGCTATATATTTAAAATTGGTGGCAAAACGAAAAAGAACTCATTATCAACAAGTTGAATTCTTTTTTCAAAAAAATGCTTAATTCATTTCATTTGTTTTTTTAAATGATTATTTTTACCGCTTAATCGA
>JBASCV010000113.1:0-2575 GCA_049651825.1 Bacteroidia bacterium | reverse complement strand
TGATTTAGGAGCAGACTCATTGGATACAGTGGAGTTGATTATGGAATTTGAAAAAGAATTTAACATTGCTATACCTGACGATCAAGCAGAGAAAATCGCTACAGTTGGTGATGCAGTTGCTTACATTGAAGCAAATTCAAAGTAATTTAAAACAATTATTTTATGATAACAAAACGAGTAGTAGTTACAGGGCTTGGTGCTATAACACCATTGGGTAATAATGTTGCCGACTTCTGGAATAACCTTATTTCTGGTGTAAGCGGTGCTGCACCTATTACTCGTTTTGATGCTTCAAAATTTAAAACTCGCTTTGCTTGCGAAGTAAAAGGATTCAATGTAGAGGATTATTTAGAGCGAAAAGAAGCTCGTAAAATGGATCCATTTACTCAATATGGCGTATGTACTGCTATTCAAGCCGTGCGCGATGCAGGATTGGATAAAGAAAATGCATTTAATCCAGATAGAGCAGGCGTTATTTGGGGAACAGGTATTGGTGGCTTACAAACATTTCAAGACGAATGTTTAGGCTTTGCTAAAGGCGATGGAACACCTCGTTTCAACCCTTTCTTTATCCCTAAAATGATTGCCGATATTTGCTCTGGACACATTTCAATTATGTTTGGAATGCGTGGCCCTAATTTTACTACTGTTTCAGCCTGTGCATCTTCAACCAACGCAATTATTGATGCTGCAATGTACATTAAATTGGGCAAAGCAGATATTATTGTTACTGGTGGCTCTGAAGCTACAGTTTACGAAGCTGGTGTAGGCGGATTCAACGCAATGCACGCACTTTCTACACGCAACGATTCTCCGGAAACAGCGTCTCGTCCGTTTGATGTAGACAGAGATGGCTTTGTACTAGGCGAAGGCGGTGCTTGTTTAATTTTAGAAGAGTTAGAACACGCATTAAAACGTGGTGCTAAAATTTATGCCGAAGTTGCTGGTGGAGGATTAACTGCCGATGCAAACCATATTACAGCTCCACATCCAGAAGGCTTAGGTGCATTAAATGTAATGAAAAACGCATTGGAAGATGCTGAAATGAAACCTGAAGAAATTGACTATGTAAATGTACATGGTACATCAACTCCTTTGGGTGACGTAGCTGAAACAAAAGCGATTCTTAAAGTTTTTGGCGAACATGCTTATAAATTAAACATCAGCTCTACAAAATCAATGACAGGTCACCTTTTAGGCGCTGCAGGTGCTGTAGAAGCAATTGCCTCTGTATTAGCGGTTCAAAACGATATAATACCTCCTACAATTAATCATTTCAATGACGACCCAGCTTTGGATAATAAATTAAACTTTACGTTTAATAAAGCTCAAAAGCGAATTGTTAATGCTGCATTAAGTAACACATTTGGCTTTGGGGGGCATAATGCTTCTATTATTGTTAAGAAGTATATTGCGTAACTTTTTCTCTATGTATTTATTTGCAATTAATACCGTTCTTAAACAAGAGTGTGTTGATTTTATTGGTTATTCAAACTAATTGTTCATTCACTTGCCATTTAGTTTAAAACATATCCGCATTTTTTTTTCGCCCGACAAATCACTGTATATTTCATTACATAACCTGTTGGGCTTCTACCCCAATAATATTTCTTTGTACAAACTTGCATTTCGCCACAGCTCTATTGCTCAGGTAATAAAAGAAGGTGTAAAAGACAGCAATGAACGCCTAGAGTTCCTTGGCGATTCAGTAATCAGTTCAATCGTAGCGGACTATTTATTCAAGCGCTTCCCATATAAAGACGAAGGCTTTCTTACCAAAATGCGTTCACGTATGGTAAGCAGAGCCTCACACAATCAAATAGCTAATCGTTTGGGCTTAAAAATGTTTATCGAACTAGATAATGAACGATTTAAATCTGTTCAACCAAATTCTATATTTGGCGATGCTTACGAAGCATTGGTAGGAGCAATATACTTAGACAAAGGCTTTGCCACAGCTCAAGAGTTTGTTATCAAGCGGATTATCAATATTCATATTGATATGAATGAAATAGAGCATAAAGAAATTGACTTCAAAAGCAAATTTATTGAGTGGGTTCAGAAAGAGAAAAAAGACTACCGCTTTGAAGTGGTGCAGGATGGAAGCGGCTCGCTAAATAAGCCATTCATCATTGAGCTTTGGGTGTCAAACGAAATGATAAGCCGAGTTGAACACGTTTCTAAACGCAAGGCCGAACAGTTGGTTGCAGAACAAGTGTGTGTTATTCTAGAAATATAGCTACAAAAAAACAAGAAGTAACTAAAAAGATTAAACAACTATTTCTTACAATTCAGGAAACTCTATTTCATCCTGAACAATAAATGCAGCAGGGAAATCAGGTTGTATTTTTTTTAAAAAACTATAAGCCTCAAGTTTTGTTCTAAAATCACCCACTCGAATATTGAAATTAGGTTGATCGTATTTCTCATAGGCCGGCACATCAGGGTATTTTGTTATAAAAGCACCTTTAACTTCTTTCGCTTGATTTTTATCCGTCCCAAAATGTATTTTTACTCTGTAGCCCTTTATTGGTGCTTTTGAATTGATTTCAATATGCTTATCAACAAGTTCTTT
>JBASCV010000112.1:0-4943 GCA_049651825.1 Bacteroidia bacterium | reverse complement strand
ATTTGGATGTGCCATCTACTGTTGTAAATAAATTGTTAGCTTGAATTTCAACCTTCACATTTTTTACTTGCTTTTCCATTGCAAAAACAGATACAGGTAAATCAACCTCTTCGCCAGGGCCAACAACACGTGGTAATGTACCCAATACCATTAATGGCATACGCACAGGAGTTGTTTTATCAGCAAAACCATAAGCATCTTCTTTACCAGCAATAACCATTGTTCTAACCGAACCAACGTATTGAGGCATCATAAATTCGTGTTTCGCTTTTTCGCCTTTTTTCAAGTAAAATGGCCCTATGAATTTTACCATTGGTTTAAAGCGGTTTGCTTTTTTACCACCATTTCTATTTAAATCGCCATCACCACCAATAGCTAGTAATCGGCCAAGTTCAGCACCATAAGCGCCCATTACCATATCAAACATGTCCCATGTTTTTACACCAAGGGCTTCGCGAGCATAAAACGTACTCCAAGGGTCAGGAGTTTTAAAACGTGTTAAATCCAACAAGCCTTCGTCCACAATGGCAATGGTGTAAGTCATTTCTTTTCCATCTTTTTCAGAAACCGTTAAACTTGACTTTTGTTCTGGTTTCCATACTTCTGGAGTGTTTATAACAGGAGTAATATGGCTGCTAGGGTTTTCAACACTAATAGGTATTACACCATATAAGCGTATTGGTAAATCGTTTACCGTTTGTGCATGTGGTTGAACCAATGTAACGCTTACATATACGTTTGGAGTCATATCAACTGTAACCGGAAACTTGAATGATGTTTCGCCTTTTTGAGTTTCAGCCCAATATGCTTTAATTACTTTTGAACCACTTTCAATGCTTATTAATGCACGGCCAGCACCACCTGACGGAATGCTTAGTTTCGCTTCTTCCCCAACATTGTATTGTTTTTTATCGCTGGAGAAAGATAGTAATGTTGCGCCATCGTTTCCTTTTGGCGATGCTCCTGCCCAAGCTGGCCAATCGATATAAACAGTTTGGCCTGTTCTGTGTCCGCTTTCTTCATCTGTTATGCACACATAAAAACGCCCCCACTCAGGGCGATTAATTTTTAAATTAAATTGTCCTTGTCCGTTTGTTGTAGAAATTGTTTCTTCTTGAAACACTTGTTTATAGGTATCTCCAACGTAATTTGCTAGATCTCCATCATAGCTATCCCACCACCAACGCCACGATACTTTATATACTTGTACTTTCAAATTTTTGCGTGAAACAGGCTTGCCATCACTATCTACGGTTACAACTTTTATAGGATGATCTTTATCTGTTTCTAGCATCCCTGTGAACTTAGCACCTTCAGGTGCTAGCATACCTACATACGATGTATAAGGCGAATATGGCAATGAAAACTGATCAACACTAAATGCGCCACCTTGTTCAAAAACACGTGTTTTAAAGTTAGCTCTTAACATACCTGCTGCAGTATTGTTTACTGAGAAATTAGGTGTTATTGTTGCTTTTCCATTTTCGTCAATATTGCCATCAAATATAGTTTCCGACTCGGTATTGAAGCTACGTGCAGCATCGTCAAAAATGTAATTTTCATATTTTTTAAATGTTGTTTTTATTGGAGTTAAATCAACATCTATTTTTGCATTTAAGTTTTTTGCAATTGCTCCGTGCAGCCATTTTACTTCCATTTTTCCTTTCACATCGCGTTTTGATACAGAAAGTTGTTCTGTTCCAAAATCCAATTTTATTTTTAAACGATTAGGCATAACCGTTTCTATTTTAATTGTTTTTGAAAACAATATGCTACCCACTTTTACACGTGCTGTCCAATTACCAGTAGGTGAGCTTTTATCTGTAGTTGTTGTAAAACTATGGAAGCCATTTAATCCATTGTTTTTGGTGATTTTTTTATACACCTGCCCTTGAGGATTTAATAATTCAAATTGTACTGGGTGGTTTTTAGGCAATGTATTTAGTTTGTCTTCGAGTATAAACGATAAAAACAAGGTATCACCCGGACGCCAAACGCCCCTTTCTCCGTATAAAAATCCTTTAACACCTTTTTGTACTTCTTCACCCGAAATGTCAAAAGCACTCATTGATAGTGCCGAACCATCATCTAACTTTAAATATCCACGTTGTTCGCCTACTTTAGCAACTAGTAAAAATGGTTTTTTCTTAAATTCGGCTTCACACATTCCATCTGAGGATGTTTTTAGTGTTTTTAAAACTTGAAGTTGATAATCCAATACTTCAATTGTTGCTCCACTAAGTGGTTGTGTAGTAACTAAATTAGTAGCAATAAAATTCATTGATCCATCAGTGCCTCGTTTTGCAATTAATCCAATATCCGAAGCTAACACATTGCGACTTACTTCACGGTTTCGGTAATAGTAGTTTTTGCAAGGATTATCTCTTTCGTTGTAATCATAATCGTAGTAATAACCATAGTCTTCGTAATAATAATCGCTATAGTAATCCCAATCGTGCTCATCATCTGTTGATTCATTTTCTACTTCTTGCAACTCATTGTTTTCATCCATCGCATCCGACAAATCGGTACACGTGTATGTAGAATATTCTTTTTTGAAACTGATAATTACTTTATAAATAGCGCCAGGCTCTGTTTTTATAAGTTCAGCCAAATCAAATGAGTAGGTGTTCCATTTTCCAAAATCAAGCGCACTTTTTTGAGTTAACTGAATTGTTTTCTTTAAAACTACTTTACCAACTCGTCTTAATTCTCTTTCACCTTCAAGGTTGTTTACTTGTAAAAATTGAGGAATGTTTTTCTCATAAATTTTAAGAATTTTTAAGTCAACAGCTTTTAAACTAACCGCTTTGAAGGGGAAAATAAGTCCGTTAGAGTTCGGTAATATTACTCCCTTGCCCAATAATTTTACTTCAGGTTTCAACTCTTCAAACATTATTTCCATCACATAGCGTTCTTTTAGGGATTTGCCAATAATGTTTTTTACACCTATTTCAGCAGTAATTGTGCGTGCTCCAGTTTGTCGGTTTTGTGGGTAAACACGTATTTCGTTATTTTCAATAATATATTTTAGTGCAGCACCGCCTGTTAATGTAATTAGTCCATCTAGTTTTTGATTTTCCATTAAAGGGTCCGAAAACTGAAGCACGGCATATTGTTCAGGGCTTTGAATGATTTTCACATCAAGCACTTTAAAATCGCCAAGTGCAGGGATTTCAATTGTTTTGTTCCCTTTTATATCGCAACCAATTGCAGTACCGTCCCATTTCAGTTCAACGGCTCCAGGTGCTTCAGTACGCTCAATACTTTCAACAGAAAAGCGATGGTTGGTTCCGTTCGACTCATGAATCCAGCTAATAGCAAGTGGTTTATTGTTTTGCGAAACAGTCAATAGTTTTTCAATTAACGAAAAGTCTGCAACATCAGCAGTAGAGAGTGTTCCATCCAAACGCTGAAAACGTAATGTTTTTTTATCAGTAGTTGTAATACCATCCAAATATACTTCAAACGATTGTTGCATTGTTTGAAAATCAAAATCAAATGTTTCGAATTGGCTAGGAACATCTATTATTTCCGATAGAAAAAATGCTGCTTTATAATGGGTGTTATTGGGTAGTGGTGCCTCTGGTCTAAACTCAATGGTTCTATTATCAATCCAAACGGTAGTTCCTTTAATTGAAGGCGAAAAGTCGAATAATTTGTCTTCTATTGCTTTACCTATTTCAACAGGCTTCTCCATATCGTTAGTTAATAATATACGAATGGTTGATTTACTTGATACTATGCCCGATGTGTAAGCATTTATATAGGCACTAAATGCAGGGTTTTCTTTTGTATCGCCTTCATGCGATGAATGTTTGAATACAGTAAAAAATAGCAATATTGCAATTACAATAAGTGAGCTAAACAATAAAAAGCGTTTCGACATGTTATAGGATGTATTAAAGTTTCATCTGATAAAGTTAGAATAAAAACAGTAGGTGTTATTAATTGTTAAATAATATTTTACTTTGGCTTTTTGCCTTTATTTAATTTGTAACTTTATGTTAACTTATTTTCAATAATTCAAATTTATGTTTAAAAGCAAAAAACTACTCCTTTTGTTGCCAATAATTGGTGTTTTATTGGTTTCATATACTTATATCGTTCAAAATCAAAAGGATGAGGCTATTGATCACATCATTGTTCAAAGCCTAAACGCATCACATTATTCGCCAGAAGCAATTGACGATAAATTTTCCGAAAAGGTTTTTAAACTGTATTTGGAGCGTTTGGATTATAACAAAAAATTTCTGTTGCAATCGGATGTTAATGAATTGAAAAAAATGGAGCACAACATTGACGAGGATATTAATAATGGGCGCTTTGAGTTTTTTGATAAATCATTTGAGCTTATTAATAAAAGAATTGCGGAGGCACAGGTATATTATACCGATTTGTTAGCTCAGCCCATTACTTTTGATAAAAATGAAGAGTTGGAGTTGGATGTAGAAAAAATATCATTTGCAAAAAATAAAGATGAATTAAAAGAAGCTTGGCGTAAACACCTGAAATATCAGGTGCTTTCTAAAATTGTTGATGCGATGGAAAGTCAAGAAAAAGCGAAAGAAAAGAGTGATACTGTTAAAATAAAAACGAAGGATGAGCTTGAAATAGAGGCCAGAAAAAAGGTGTTGAAGTCAAATGACGATTGGTTTAAACGTCTGAAAAAATTGGACAGAGATGATCGAATAGCCACTTATTTTAATGCTGTAACAGGCGTTTACGACCCTCATACCGAATTTTATCCTCCTAAAGAAAAAGCAAATTTTGATATAGGTATGAGCGGCCAGTTAGAGGGAATTGGTGCTCAGCTTCAGGAAAAAGATGGCGCTATAAAAGTAAGTAGCATTGTTCCAGGTAGTGCATCCTACCGTCAGGGGCAATTAAAAGCCGGTGATATTATTGTTAAAGTTGCGCAAGGCGAAGCCGAACCTGTTGAT